>JBLNDH010000039.1:0-10775 GCA_050261455.1 Bacillota bacterium | reverse complement strand
GGTTGGGGCGGGTTTTCTGGGTGGGGAGGACGACGGTGCCGCGTGTGCCGAGGACGACACGGCCCTCGTGCATGAGTTGTTTGAGGGCGTGGCGGAAAGAGCTGTATTCTTCCTCCTGGATCTGGAGGACTTTAGCCAGGGAGCGAGGGCGCAGGGGCCTGGCACCGGTGGATTTCAGATAAGCTAGGATTTTCGAGGCAATGGGTTCAGACATCGTTATACCTGTCGCAGGCAGAATTCTCGCCCGTTAGAAGGATCCGGAATCTCCGGGACTTCAGGCATCACACAGCCGCTGCGTTAACTGCAGTACAGAGTCTATCAGGTCGGGGGCAAAGGAACAGCAGGACAATCAGGATGAGGGGATGATGATTGAGGATCATTCTTAATCTATTTTACGGATCGGCGTAGCCATCGTAGTGCGATTACGAGCAAGGGGGCCGACTTGGTCCTGCTCTGTGGGGATGGTTATCACCAAGAAGCTTGGGGTTTTCGTCGGCCACCGTGTGGGGCCCTGGCGAAAAAGATAATTTGGGTTGGCGTGTTGTGAGGCCGGTGGCGTTGTGCGGTTGCACTACTCTGCCAAACGCTTTCCTTGGGGGGCGGGCAGCAGACGGAGTTCTTTCTCGGACGTTCTGTGAAGGAGATGAAGGGTTATCGCTCATTCGGCGGTGTCGGGTTCTCCCTCGGCTTGGCTGGGCTTGGGCGGCGTTTCCGCATGGACTTGGGGGTTGGCTACCGGTTGCTCTTCACCGGGCTGATTTTCCTGGCGTTCGCCTTCAGCTTGGCTGGGCTTGGGATGCTGGGTCTGCGGAGCAGCGGGATCGGGCTCTTGTTTTGAATGCAGCTGCTTGCTTGATTGACTCATGGGAACCTCGCAATGTGTTTGTTCACGGATGCTTCCGGCAATTGGTGTACCAGGCTTTCTACGAAACTGTGTCGTCGCACGACTGCCGTTTCGTCAATCGGATTCAGAAGCGATTGGAGACGTGACTTTCTGTGAGAGGCTCGAAGGACTCGGCATGATGATTGCGTAAGGGTACGGACACGCGTGCAACAGCAACGGACGGTTGTTGCGGATTGAGAATCGCAATGTTGCAAGGCGGCCGCATGTAGACCGACCGTAGCGAACGCAGATGCAGACTCAGCTTTTGGGAAGGTGGGTGCTTCGGCAGTGGCCCAAGGGACGGGGGCAGGATGTTGCAGGGGATCGTTCGGAGATGGAGTGCAATTAATCCCCTGACGGTTGAGGCCGAAGTGCGCAGGCAACTCGGAACGAGATAGCCCGACCCGTGAGAACTTGTTCCAGGACTCGAGCGTGCTGAGATTTCTCTATTGGGCGCTGAGGTTTTGGGACTTGTCCTAACGCGTGACAAGGTCGCTGGGATTGGCGAACGCCGAGATCGGCTGTAACCGGCGTTGACGGCATGCCAAGCGGCCGGGCCGTCGTGTAGGCGACTATTGAAAGAGATGCCGGCAAGTGTATCCCTGCAAACGAGGTTCGCTCGGACGCGTGCATTGAAGGAAGCCGTAAAGGAGCGTAGACATCATGGCGGAGATAGAAGAACCTCGAGAAGAAGGCGAAGCCCAAGGCGGAGGCGGCCGTGGGTTTGCCTCGATGGATGCGGCGAAGCAGCGTGAGATCGCCAGCAAAGGCGGCGCAGCGGTCAGTCGCAATCGAGAGTATATGGCGTCGATTGGCAAGCGAGGTGGTGAACGAGTCAGTCAGAACCGCGAGCATATGGCCAAGATCGGCAAGAAGGGCGGGGAGCGAGTGAGTCAGGATCGGGAACACATGGCCAAGATTGGCAAGAAGGGCGGGGAGCGAGTGAGTCAGGATCGGGAACACATGGCCAGGATCGGCCGCAAGGGTGGGGAAGCGTAAGGCGTGGGTGTGAAGGAAGGGGATGTGTGGTGAGAGGGAGAGGAATCTGGGGCCGAGGACGGTCTGGCTCAACTTGCGGACGAAGGCTTGGGACTGGAGGCCATGTAACTGAGCGGCTGATGCGGGGCCTTTTGCCTCGTGTATAAAGATCAGCTTGGTTTGTAAAGAATCGATCATCTCGCTTCGCGCGGTAAAAATGGTATTCTTTGCTTGATCAAAAACCCGAGCGAAGGATAAGCCATGGCATTCTGGGACAAATTGCGCGGCGAGTTGATCGATATTGTTGAGTGGCTGGATGATACCCGCGATACGATGGTGTATCGGTTCCAGCGATATGATAACGAGATCAAGTACGGGGCGAAGTTGATTGTGCGGGAATCGCAGGTGGCGGCATTCATCAACGAAGGCCGCCTGGCCGATGTGTTTCACCCGGGCACTTACACGCTTGAAACCAAGAACCTGCCGATCTTGTCCACGCTGCAGGGGTGGAAGTATGGCTTTTCCAGTCCGTTCAAGGCGGAGGTGTACTTCATCTCGACGCGGACGTTTACGGGGCAGAAGTGGGGGACGAAGAATCCGATCATGCTGCGTGATCCGGAGTTTGGTCCGGTTCGTCTGCGAGCGTTTGGATCGTATGGGGTGAGGGTGTCGGATCCGGCTGCGTTTATCCGGCAGTTCGTGGGGACTGACCAGCGGTTCAGGATCGAGGATCTGGGCGATCAGCTTCGTGACATGGTGGTTGCCCGGTTTGCTGACATCCTGGGCGAGAGCAAGCTGCCTGTGCTGGACATGGCCAGCAATCAGGACGAGTTGGGCAAGTTTGTCACCGATCGCATTCACAACGACTTTTCGCAGTTTGGGCTGGAGATCGTCGCGCTGGTGGTGGAGAACATTTCGCTGCCGCCCGAAGTCGAGCAGGCGATGGACAAGCGGACCAGCATGGGCGTGATTGGGAATTTGAATGCCTACTCGCAATACCAGGCAGCCAACGCCATGGAGGATGCGGCGAAGAACCCGGCAGGCGGGTTGGCGGCAGGGGGATTGGGAGTGGGGATGGGGTATGCGATGGCGAATCAGATGGGGCAGGCGCTGCAGGGTGGGCAGAATGTCGGGCCTCAGACGCCGCCGCCGTTGCCGACGAATGTGCAGTACTATGTGGCGGTGGACAACCAGCAGGCGGGTCCGTTTGATATGGCGCAGTTGCAAGAGATGGTGAAGGCGGGGCAACTGGGGCGGCAGACGCTGGTGTGGAAATCGGGCATGTCGCAATGGATGGCGGCAGAGAAGGTAGTGGAGCTGGCACCGGTGCTGGCGCAGGTGCCGCCGCCGCTGCCGACACAACAGGGGTGAGGGGGCAGGGGTCGGCAGTGAGGAGTGAGGGGAGGAAGAGGGTGTGGTGGTGACGACGTCGGGCGAGGTGCAGCGGCAATTTCCCTGTAAGCAGTGTGGGGCGAATCTACGATTTGAGCCCGGGGAAGCGGTGCTCAAATGTCCCTATTGCCAAGCGGAGAATGTGATTTCCGATGTTGGGGAGCGCGTTGAGGAGCAGGATTTCCTCGCGACCTTGCGTGAGTTGTCGGTGGGAGAGGCGCAGCAGGAAACGTTGACGGTGAAATGCGAGGCGTGCGGCGCCGAGTCGTCGCTGAAGCCGGATGTGACGGCGGATCGGTGTCCGTTTTGCGGGTCGGCGATCGTAGCGCAGGGCAAATCGAGGAAGCTCATCCGGCCGAAGAGCCTGCTGCCATTTCACATCAAGCATGAAGAGGCGGTGACGGCTTTTCGGCGATGGATCGGTGGGCTGTGGTTTGCCCCGGGCGATCTGTATCGCTATGCGGATGCCAACCCGGTGAAGGGGGTGTACATCCCGTACTGGACGTACGATTGTCAGACGGATAGCTGGTATCAAGGGGAACGAGGGGACAACTATACGGAGGTCGAGCATTACACGGAGACGGTGAATGGTCGGACCGAGCATCGAACGCGCACGGTGACGAAGATACGGTGGTGGCCGGTGTCGGGCAGGGTGGATAACTCATTTGATGACATTCTGATACTGGCCAGTCGATCGCTGCCGGCCAAGTGCACGGAACGATTGGAGCCTTGGGACCTGGAGAATCTGGTGGCGTATGCGGAGGAGTATTTGGCGGGATTTGTGGCCGAGAGCTACCAAGTGGGGCTGGAGGAGGGATTTGAGCTGGCTAAGGGAGTGATGGATGGGGAGATTCGGGAAACAGTTCGGCGGGACATCGGCGGGGATCATCAACGGATTCATTCGATACGCACGCGGTACGAGGAGATCACCTATAAGCACATTCTGTTGCCGCTGTGGATCAGCGCCTATCGGTATCGGGACAGGACGTTCCGGTTTCTGGTGAATGCGCGGACGGGGGAGGTGAGCGGCGAGAGGCCATACAGCGTGTGGAAGATCCTGCTGCTGGTGCTGGTGATTGCGATTGCAGTGACGGGGGTGCTGCTGGTGGTGAATCAGCGGTGATCGACGTTCGGAGTATTGGCGAGAAGGACGCGCGACCCCCGGAGGGGATCCCGGCGGTTAATGACGTCAGCGGATGATGGTGACCTGGGTTGCACGGCGGCCTTGGGCGTCTTTGGGGCATTGGATGTCGGCTCCGGGGGAGTTGCGAACGCGGACGGTGACGGGAGCCAAGGGATCGCCCTGAAGGGCGATGCGAATGCCGGGGCAATCCTCGACGATGATCTGTTTGAAGCTGGAGTTGCCGAGTTTGATCATGATCGGGTGGGCTACGTTGGCCATCGCCACCCGGCGAAAGGTGAGGGTGCCCCAGCGGCCGCCGGCTTCGAACAGAAGGGGCATGACCCCACTGTTTCCATCATGGATGAAAATGGTGTCGAGGGTGACATTGGGGCGGAAGGCATCGTCGTGGCCAGGGCCGATCCAGATGAAGTCGACGTGTAAGCCGGGCTGGGTGCGGAAGACGGGGCCAATGTCGAGGTTGCGAAGCAGCACGCTCTTGTAGCTGGCAATCTGGCCTCTCACCCGTGGCTTATCAGGGGAGCCCGTGTTGACCATGATGGCCTTGTTATTCTCAAAGTGATGTAGGCGAAGGTTCTCGATGACGAGGTTGCTGTGGTGCGTTTGGCCTCGATTGTCGGGCCAGGGACGGCAGCGGTTGGTCGGGTTCTTGTGGCCATCGACATCCTTCAACTTGGCCACAACGAGTTGGACAAAGTCAGGGCACGAGGCGAGCTTTCTGGGCCAGAATGATTCGATGGGCTTGGCTACGGCGAAGACGGTCGATAGAAGTAGACAGCCAACGCTCAAGGCGACGAGACGGCGGGTCATGCGTAGGACTCCAAAAGGCGGGAACAACAATGCCCTGGGCAACGTCTGCCGCGGGCATTGTCTCACGAAAAAGCTAATTTGGAAGGCGCATTATTGAGGGGCAATAGATATATACGTGGTGGCGATGACTTGTGTGATGGTCAAGACACCGATATATGAAGGCGGATTAGCTTCGGGTTGCTGGAGGGATTGCGTACACGCGAGAGGGAGAACGACCCGGCCCTGTGGCCAGCGCTAAACGGCAAGTGAGTGCGATTCGAACTGGCGTGTTATTCGAAACTGAGCCAGTCGAACCAGAGGACGCCAGTTTTGGTGGTCAGTTGGAGCCTGTTGGCGCCGGCTGAGAGGCGGATCGCATTCAGGTTTACCTCGATCCAATCGTTGCCGGTGATGGTCATGTCCGTGGATTGGCCATTGATGGAGACTGTGAATACGGCGGGGGCGGGGTCTGCTTTGACTCTCACGGTCGCCTTATAGTCTCGCGTGGCCTGGCTGTTGACTGTGTAGGCGGTCCATTCGTCGGCCAACAAGCGGATGCTCTGCCCGGCGCGGGATTGGCTGCTGGCGGATGCATTCTGCTCGACGGGGACAGGCTCGGACTTGCGGTAGGACTTGGCCTTGGAGGTGAGGTCCTTTACAAAGTAGGACTTGTTCAAGCCTTCGTGGCCATAGTTTTCGGCTTCGACTCGGCCGGGCACACGGCGGAACATGGCATTGACGACGTCGGGGAACGCCACGCAGTTTTCAATCTTGATGTTCTCAAGGAGCTCGTCAAATACCTTTTGCGCGGTTTCCTGAGAGGGTTTGCCTTGCCCACGGGAGTAGGCAGTGATCTCGTCCCAACCGGCTGGCTTCTTGATGGAGTAGGGGGTGTTGGTGGTGTTCATCTTCTTCCAGGGCCAGAACGACCAGCCGATGTTGTTGGCTTCAAAGTACTGCGTGGTGGCCCAGTAGATGTTGTTGGACTTCTCACCCGTCTCACCGACCCAGACGGGGGCGTTAAGCCGTTTGCGATGGGTAAGGTACTGCTCGATGCCCTTGAGCGTATCGGGCCGATCCCAGCAGTAGTAGTGGAATTGGTAAACCAGGTTGTTGTCAAAGGGTTCGGAGAAGACCGACCAGTCGTTGGCCCAGTCGGCGCCTTCCACGGTGATCATGTGTCTCTTGTCGATCTGGCGGATGGCTTGGGTGAGGCGTTTGTAGAGAGGTTCGAGCTGGGCTTTGTATTTGGCGGCAGCGCCGGTGCGCTGGGGCAGAGGTTCGTTGAGAAGATCGTAGGCTGCGACGGTGGGTTCATCTTTGTAGCGGTCGGCGATCTTGATCCAGAGATTGAGCAGACGCTGCTGGTACTTCTCGTCCATGAAAAGCTCGGGCAGGTCTCTGGGACTGTCATCGATATTCTGGCCGGTTTGGCCACCGGGGGCGCCGTGCATGTCGATGATCACGTAGACGTTGTACTTTTTGCACCACCCGACGAGGTTGTCGAGCAATTCAAAGCCCTCGGCAACATAAACGGGGTTACCGCCTTCGGTGAGGAAGCGGCGGGCATTGAGGGCCGGTCGCACGGAATTGAACCCGAGTTTGGCGATACGCTGGATGTCGGCTTCGGTGATATAGCGTTTGCGGAATTCCAGCCAGAATCGATCCGCGTTCTGCGGCCCGATCAGATCGGCGACAATGGCTTCGATCTTTCGCGGGCGGTCCCCTTGGTTGCCGAACTTCCACATGTAGCCTTCGGGCAGCATCCAGTTGCCCAGGCCGACCCCTTGGAGGAGAACTTTGCGGCCACTTTCATCAACCATGTCCTGGCCCCGCGTGCGGAGGAATTCTGCAGCGTGAGCCAAGGTTCCGCATGCCAAAGTGATCAGCAGAAGATGAGTCATCAGGAGGCGTGCTTGTGATTGCATCTGGATCATCCTCATTGTGATTGTTGTAGTCGCCTGCAGATTGCCAGGGCCGCTTTCAGACGGGCTGGGCTGTATTGGATGGTACCATCTTTCAACTCTGGCGGCACGTGCTGGCCGGGGATTGTAAAGAGCCGGGCGGTGCTGTGCGCTGTCCCCGGCGTGGATAAGCGGAATGGGGTTATGGGGCTGATGGGTACTCGTAGATGTGTTGGGTGCAAGAAAAATGGCGAGGTGTCGTTGCCGCGTCTCCAGAGGTAGGCCAAGACGGACGGTGCGTCTTTGGCTTTTTGCCTGAATTCTATGATTTCAGTACCGATAGCCCGCTGCAACGTATGGATGCACCCAAGATAAGGATGATGCCGCCTGTCCGAAAGTTGGTAAAACGCCAGGCCACAGTAGTTATGGGCGCTGTCGGCGTGCCATGGATTGTGCTCGGATTCACTGAGATTCTGTGAAATGATGGGTTGGCAACCCTTAGCGACTCAACCACTACCAGCTGAGTAGGGACTACAGCAGACGCCCTGTGCAGTCGCGAAGCATCGCATGAGCGAGTGAGGAAATGGGGGGATGCTCATGATTCCACTGCAATGATGGCCAAAACTTGCCGATGAATAGCGATGGCGGGCCTCCTACAAAGGGGCTCGACTGTGGAATCGGATATAAATCATTTTGTAGGATGATTTTGGCAATGATTAAGCGGTAGCGAATGCGGCGCCGCGGGCGGATGAACCGAAGCCTTCGAAAAATATAATAGTTTTGATGTACGAATAGAACCTGCGACTCTCGGGGCCGTATACTAAATTAGTTGTACACAATCCTCCTTCCCTGGGTGGCGTGGAAAGCCGAGAGGTCCACGCCACCTTAATTTATACCTAACAAGAAAAGTGGTGATCCGTGTTTTTGAGCTGAAAACGCGGTTTCGGTTCATATTGTTGCTGGGATCGACCGCCTGAAACTACCTAACATACCCTCAACATGGGGTAGACTACCCCAGCAACCTCTAGGCTTTGGACGGCATTCTGGAGAATCTAGGCAAACATCTTTACATTACGTAAAGTTGCTTTGTGGCTAGCCGAGACGGGCAAGGGGACCTCTCGGCTTTAACACACGGGCGTACCGAAAAAGCCGAGAGGTCTCGGCGTCGAGACCTCTCGGCTTTGTCCCTTACTTGTAGCCGGTGATGGCCCTCACCTCTCGCTCCGCTTCATGTGGCTCGTCCGCATCCAGCGAAGCTGCGATACCACGCAGAGAGAGGTCATTCCTGAACTGGTTGGCCAATGTCGTTTGCGGCCTTCATGTATCGGGCCAGCAACATGGAGTTGTGCCTGCCCGCCAGGGTCAGTGCTGTCCGTGGCGCGCAACAGACCGGTCATGGCATCCCCGCGTCATGGGCGTAATGGTACGGCACGCCCGATAGCCTGATCCGTTTCCATGCGTCGCTTGCGGTCATCGGGGTCCTCCGCCCATGTGGGCCTGTGCGGAATGGCGGAGAACGCTCCGCGCGTCTATCCCGGCATGAGGAACGTCATGGCCGGACTTGTCGTGCTCGTACTGGTTGGTTGTGCTTCGGTCCGGCCCCATCTGAATCGAGACATGGCGACGACTCAGCCTGCCGGACGGATCGACGCCGGTGTGCAGGCTCCGACCGCGGGCGCTGTTGCAGCAGCCCTCGAATCGCGTCACGAAGTGGGCTCATCTTCGACCGCTGGCAGTCACTCGCCGACCTTCACCGTCGTCAATAGCCCCTGGCCCGTGGTCACTTTCGGACTCGGATGCGGGCTGCTCATGATCCTCTGGCAGCGAGAACGGTCGGAGCATAAATGCACGCGGAAGGAACTGATGCGGGTCAGGCTCGCTGTGGGGCCGTCGCCAATTCACAGCGACTCGACCAGCGCCATGTGCTGATCCGTCTCCAAATCACACGCTGCACCGCACCCGTCGTAGCGATCTTCGTGACGGTATTCCTCCCGGTAGATGTCCGTCTCGCCGTCCGCATTCAGCACCACTTCCGGTACTTCATGCCCTGCCTCGGTGAGCAGTTGGCGCAATGATGGGCCGACGTGCGGCGGGTTCAGCGTATAGCCTTCCCTGGCCTTCTTGCAGGCGGGATTGAGCACGACCTTCTTCCCGAACACGGTCAGCGGCGTGAAGGTCAGGCCGCGTTTCAGGATGTACTCCGCGATGGATTTCTTCCGCCAGAGGCCCCGCCAGTCCAGGTTATATGGTTCGGCCACGACTTCCTGGAGGATGATCTTGCCCCGCTCGTCATCCGTCAGAGCGTCCACTTCGGCCGGCTTCTGGTTGGGGCAGAAGTAGCAGGCACTCTTGACCGGCAGCGGAAGGCCAGCGTCGGTGATGATCTGCTTGCACTTCTCCAGGTTGTAGCCCCACTCGATCAGCGGGCAGTGCGGCTCGAAATGCTCCCGCTCCCACTTCGTACTGCCTGAATGCGACTGCGCATCTGCCCGCTTGAGGCGGTACATCTCGTCACACTCAAAGCCGATCAGCTTGATGACCTTCTGCCCCTCCGCCCAGGCCCGCAGCGCCGGCTCCCATCGCTTCGACCACTTGTTCTGCGGCTCGATCTTGGTCTTGTGGGTGCAGCCGCCCTTGTTGAACGCGGCGCTGACCAGGGTGGCGTTCAGGATCGCGTTGCCTTCCAGGCTGCGGTACGGTGCCGTCACTGGCTCGTAGCGCACCACGGTCAGCGGCGGGAAGTCGTGGGCCTTGAGCCAGGCTTGCAGGACGGGGATGTAGCGGTAGGTGTCGGCCTTCTCGCTGCCGGTGTTGGCGAACAGGATGGCGTCGGGCCTCCATCGCCGGTTGTGCATCTCCACCAACATGGCCACGCTGTCCCGCCCGACGCCGCAGGCGACGATGACAGGCGGTCGATGCTGTCGTTCGAACAGGGCTTTCTGCATGGGCACACCTCCACCCCAGGGCGGTTATGCAGAATGGCCTGTGTCTTCTTCCGAGCAACGGCCCAATGATGGGCTTGCTCAGGGTGATCGCCCCATGGCAGCCGGCCTACCTCCCAGCCACAACCCTAAACGCCCGCAACTCCGCCTTCTGCCCGTTCCGATGCGGGACCGCGACGTAGAGCGTGCCGGAGGCGGCGTTGAAGTACGCCGTGCGAGCGCCCGACGCGGTCTTCACGTTGCCCACGTCTTTGTACGTATCCGCGCCGGTCTGGCCGATAATGCTGATGCCACCCTCACCGCCTGAGACGTAAAGGCTCTTGTGGGCGGCGTCGCAGAACACGTCGTCGGTGTCGCCGACGATATTCACGGACGTAACCAGCTTGCCGCTGTCGATGTCGAGCACCAGGAGCTTGGCGGGCGTTCGGCATCCGACGAACAGACGGTGGTTTGCCTCATCGAGGGCCATGGGGGAGTTCGCCCCGGCCTCCTTCACCGGCCATTTGGCCGCCACGGACCGGCGTTCCCGATTCACGACCTCGATCTCTTTGGCCGAGGGCACGTTGACGAAGATACGGGGGCCGCTGGTCGAGAGCTGGAAGGACTCGGGGTGCCCGTCCAGCTTGATGTCGGCCAGCTTGGTGATCTTCTCTGGATCGATCACGGCCAAGGCACCGTCGCCGTAGCCGACGTAGATCAGCTTGGCCTGGGCGTCATAGCGGACGTTGTCAGCATCATCGAGATCA
>JBLNDH010000038.1:0-9979 GCA_050261455.1 Bacillota bacterium | reverse complement strand
CGTAACGCCAACCAGCGAGTCCAGTTCCTCGGCCAGACGCCGCGTCAACTCACGCCGGTTGAAACGCGATATCGCTGTATAGTCAGGCTCGAACAACCGCCGGCCGCTGCGTTTAGCCTGGTACATCCGCTCCAGCGCATTCGCTGCCTCGGTCACATCATCGCCGTTGATGGCAATGCCGCAGTTCATTTCCCGCACATACCGCCGCATGTCGCCCGGCGGGCCCATCGCCAGAATCGGCCGGCCGCTGCCGAGGTATTCGTATGTTTTGCCCGGCACGACCAGCGCCGGCCCACCATCCAGGGGCATGTGCAACGGCAGGAATAACGCGTCGGCGGATCGCAGCCACTCCACGCTCTCGGCATGGCTGCGATAACCCAACGCCCGGACCTGCTGGCGTAGCGGCGATGACGCGATCAGCGCTTCATCCCCCGCCGATTGCTCCCCCACCAGCACCAACTCAAGCTTCTGCGGCGAGAACCGTGATTCGGCCGTCAGTTGCTCCATCGCCGCCAGCAAATACCGCGGCGTCCGCGTCCACAGGTTGATCGGCCGGCGCGGATGCTTCAGCCTGTTCCGCCACCCGCGTGCGCCCAGCACGTCATCCCACACCGGCGCCAGGTCCGTGTGGAATATGCCGACATGGACGATTCGCAGGACATCGGCTGCCGCCGGCGGCACCGTCGGGCGATCCGCCGCCAGAAAGTCCTCCGGGTCAAACCCGTTGGTCAGCGTAACCACCCGCGTCGTCGACAACCCGAAGGCTGCCTTGACAGCGACCGCCGCCTCCGCCGTATTCATGATCACCAGGTCCGCCACGGCCATCGCGCGACTCATCGCCGCCCAGTCCATCCGCGCATGCCAGCGTGTGGGATAGATCCGCGTCTCATCCATCGCCCACGGATCGCGTAAGTCCAGGATCAGCGGCAGCCCCGTCAGATGTTTCAGACGGATCCCCGCCTCGGCCGCAGTGAACGGCGACATCGTCACGAAGATCGCATTCGCCTTATGCTCCCGGAGCAATTCCAGCGAGGCCTGCACCGCCGGTTCCACCCACCACCCCATCGGGTCCGTCACCGCCAGCCGCTGTCGCAGGCTCATGTGCGTCCGGAACAGCCGTCCCGATTCCAGCAAACTCGGCCTCGTGTACCGGACCACGCATTCCCGCGGCAAGTCGCGCAACAACGTCGGATCATCCACTTTCACCACGTTGTCGCTGCGTACATCGGCACTGGCCACCACCAAAGGACGCCAGCCGAACTGAGGCAGATACTTGGCGAACTTCAGCGCCCGCTGCACCCCCGGCCCACCGCGCGGGGGAAACAAATACGACAACATCAGGACCGAATGCGTCAACATTGTCCCCCGCCACCTTGGTTATTAGTTGTGCCTCCAGCCCTGAAAAGCACGCTGCCTCCTCTGTGAATCGTTTTCGCACCAACTGGTCGCCCTCAAGGAGGCAAAGCTCGTACCCCGCCTGTCTGCTTGGCCCGAAATGATCCACCAGCTCCGCCCGGTCGCTCCACGCATCCCAGGTTCCCCTCTATCCTTCAAAACAAAAGCCCACGGCGCTGCCGTGGGCTCTCTGCAGATCAATCTCGTTACGCAAGCGGAGCAATTGGTTTCACGCCGCCGCGACTCAATCACCTCACCGTGATCACATACGGCGAAACCAGCATCACCGGGCGTTTCTGCAGCAGTTGCAGAATCCGAACCTGCTGCATCAGAAGCCCGCTGGTCCGCGGCGACAACACGTTCAGCAGGCTGTCCGCCGCAATCGATGTCTTGGGCACAAACGGCATCTTTGCGTCAACATCCTCCCCGCGCAGCAGGTCCGCCAGCGTGCGCGTCTGCGGGATGGTCTTTACCTCGTATTCTCCCGCATCCAGGTCGGCCTGCTGCGCCGCGTAGGCGATTGCCTTCTCGATCCCGCCAAGCTCATCCACCATTCCCAGGTCGCGTGCCTGCTTGGCGGCGAAAATCCGCCCATGGGCCACCTGGTCAATGTCCTTGATCTGCTTCCCACGTGTGCTCATCACCCGCTCGGTGAACTGGTCATACGTCTGCTTCATCCAGTTCGTCACCAGCCGCCGTTGCTGCTCGGTGAATGGCTCATTGGAGCTGAACAGGTTGGCATTCTGGCCACGCGTGAACTCCTGCGTATGCACGCCAATCTTGTCAAACAGGTCCTTGAAGACAAATTTCCCACCCACCACGCCGATCGATCCGACAATCGCCGTCGGATCGGCAAAGATGTACTCGCCGCCCGACGCCAGATAATACCCCCCGCTGGCCGCCATGCTCCCGATGCTGACGATGACCGGCTTCTCCTTGGCCGCGCGACGGATCGCCTGCCAGATCACTTCGCTGGCCAAGGCGCTGCCGCCTGGCGAGTCGATTCGCAGCACGATCGCTTCCACATTCTCGTCCCGGGTTGCAATCCGCAGCGACTTGCGCAGATCCTCGCTGCCCACGGTGCCACCGCCGAAGATCCCCTCGTCCCCCTCGCCATCCACAATCACCCCCTCCGCATACACCAGCGCCACCGCGGGCTTGTGCGTATCTTTCGGCTTCTTCGCCAGCGAGCGAAGCAGGGAAAACACGTCCGAGAAGTCCGCCCGCTCACGCTTCTCCATGCCGTAGTCGTGCAGCAGATCCACCTCTCGGCCCATTTCCTTTTTCACCAGGGCCCGCAATCCGTCCTGATCCACCAGATGATCGACAAAGCCACGATCCTTGGCGACCTTCCCGGTCATCATCACGCCATTGATCATCTCCTCCACCTGCGAGCGGGGCAGGTTGCGGTGATCGGCGATTCCATCCACGATCTGCTGGTAAATTGAATCCAGAATCTTATTCAGCTCGCCCCGCACCTCGTTGCTGGGCTCGGTGCGCGTGTACATCTCGTCCGCACCCTTGTACTGTCCGATCTGGATGTAGTCGGCCTTGACCCCCACCTTGTCCAGCAGCCCCTTGGCAAACATGGTCTCCAGCCCCACCCCTGGGATCTCGATCTCCCCGCCGCTGATCATGCAGATGTCGGTCGCTCCCGTCGCCGCGATATACGCCGCCGTGTCGTAGCTGTCGGCATAGACAAAGGCCCGCTTCCCAGTCTTGTTGAACGCCGCCAGGGCATCGCGCAATTCCTGCGCCTGTGCCAGGTTGAAGTGCGTCTCTCCGAGATTCAGCAGCACCGCCCGAACATCCTTCTGCTCCACTGCCTGATGCAGCCGATCCAACACCGACCGCAGCGTCAGCGTGCTGTCCGAGAGCAGCGCAAACCGCGCCGGCGCCTCGGCAATCGGATGATCCAGGTCAATGTACGCCACTTTCAGCTGATCTCTCTCGGCCTTGCGCTTCTCCTGCAGCTTCGCAATCGTCTCCCGCAGGCTCGGAACGATGTTTTCTTTCTTCGCAGGCTGCGCAGTCGGTCGCGTCGTCGGCTTGGCCACGGCGACAGTTACCGCGTCCCGCCGGCCATGCTTTGCCGGTTTGGTGGTCGGCTGCGTGGCTGCGGGCTCCGCCCAAGTCAAACCCGCCAATAGCATTACGATGGTTAGAATACGCACGCTCATGGTCCTCCCTGGTAGGGGTCACGGCCAACCCACCATTCTACATCTCTATGTCGTCCAAATCCTTCGGCTTATTGTATGGTCGTAAGACCATACCCAGATCCCGCCTTCCCGTGGACGGGAAAACTCTCCCCTGCTAAGCGGCCGAATCCAGCCTCGGTCAGTTCCGATAACTATGCGACTGCAAGCACCATCACCGTATCCATGCCCCGGACCGACAGATTACGCTCCGCCGCACAGGTTTGCAGTCCGCGAAGATCACCCGGCGGCCCGGCAGGTTTGACGCTTCCTATCCCCCATCTATAATGCCGGTTCATTCTGTTTTACGAGGGCGTTCCGGAAGGAGTGAATGGGTGCGTAGAAGATGGACCGGTCCACTCTTGGTTGTTTTGGTCGCATTCGCCGGGCACGCTCGAGCGCAGTATGACGCGCCGATCGAGGCGCTGACTATCAATGCCACCAAGGCTTATACCTGGGTCGATGGCGAAACCAATGTCGCCATGCTCGAGGGCCCAATCACGATCACTGCCGACAAAAACCGCCTCACCGCCCAGCAGGCGGTGATCTGGGTTACCCCCATGAAAGGCGTGGCTCTCGATCAGGACCGCGTCGAAATTGCCTTGATCGGCGATGCCAACCTGGTTCTGCCCAACAGCATCACGCGCAGCGGCCCCAGGCTCTATATCGAGGCCCAAGTCCGCGGGTCCATCCGCGTCGCTGCCCCACGCGTTGGCGGCAACAAGAGCGATAGTGATCTCTACCGCGTCGCCGGCGCCATCCGACCGACCCTCCTGCAACCAGGTCAGCCCAGCGGTCACTGGATCATCCAGGACGATGGAACCCCCGATACCCAGCCCACCACCCAGCCCGCCGAAGAGCCGGTCCTTCAACCCGTCGCAATCCAAGCCGACCAGTTCTCGACCACCCTCACCCCCGAGGGCACCGTCGCGGCCATCTTCACCGGCAATGTCTCTTTGTTTCAAAAGAGCAAAGCAGGCGATGCCATCGAGCTGATGGCCAACCGCGTCGTCGTCTTCACCCCCTTCCCCAGCATGATGAACATCCCCCAGGCCGAGCAGATCAAAACCATCGAGCAGGCCGTCACCGGCGTCTACCTCGAAGGCGACGTCCGCATCGTTCGCTCGCCGGGCACCGAAAAACAGGGGGCCGAACAGCGGTTGACCGCCAACCGCGCCTTCTACGACTTCACCACCGATCGCGCCGTCCTCACCGACGTCATCCTCCACACGGTCGACCCCAAAATGGGCATCCCCTTTGTCGTCCGAGCCCAGACGATGCGACAACTCTCCTTCTCCCCCACCCGCACGGAATACACCGCCGAGAAAGTGCAGCTGTCCAGCAGCTCCTTCCACACCCCCACCTATCACATTGGCGCCAGCAGCGCTTACATCCGCCAGACCCAGACCGGCGATGAGTTCCTCGGCACCCGGACCACCTTCGTCGCCCACGACGCCACCTTCAACCTCCAAGGCGTCCCCTTCTTCTACCTGCCTGCGGTCGGCGGCAGCTTGACCGAACGCAGCGCCCTCCGCCGGGCCTCCATCGCCTCCGGAAATCAAACCGGCGTCGGCTTCCGCACCGAGTGGGGCCTGTTCGAAACCTTCGGCCGCATGCCCCCGGAAAACCTCGACGTCTCCTATGTCCTCGACTACTTCAGCGACCGCGGCCCAGCCACGGGCGTCGATGCCAAGTACAGTGGCGGCTTCGTCGAAGAACGCACCCTCGAGCCTTGGTCCTTCTCCGGCGACTTCACCAGCTACGTGATCAATGATCACGGCGAAGATGATCTGGGCAAGAAACGCGTTGATGTCGATCCCCCGGATGATCTCCGTGGCCGCTTCTACTGGCGCCACCAGCACTTCTTCCCCGGCGACTGGCAGGTCCAATTAACCGCCGGCTACATCTCCGATCCGACCTTCCTGGAAGAATGGTATCGACGCGATTTCGACAACGACCAGCCCCTGCAAACCTCGCTCTACCTCAAGCGGCAGCGCGACACCGAGGCCATCACCTTCCTCGCCAGCGTGCAGCCCAATGACTTCGTGACCGTCGCCGATCTCTACCAGGAACAGTTCGAAGTCGAGCGACTGCCCGAGGTCGGCTACCGCCGCATCGGCGACAGCGTCCTGGAAGATCGCATGACCTTCTTCAGCGCCAACACGCTCGCCGGCCTCCGCTACAACCTCAGCAACTACTCCCTTGAGGAACTGGGATTCAGAACGTTCGGGCCGCCGCTCAATTCGACTTCGCCCGGCATGCCCTCGCTGGGCCTCCCCTATGACCTGAACACCCCCAGCTTGTCCAGTGGCCTTACCGAAGACGTTATCTACCGCGGCGATTTCCGCCAGGAACTCGACTGGCCCTTCAACGTCGGCAAGTTCCGCGTTGTGCCTTACGTCATCGGCCGTTACACCGAATACTCCGAAGCGGTCGATGGAAGCGCCCTCGGCCGCCTTTACATGGGTGGCGGCGTCCGCGCCAATACCGCCTTCTGGAAGGTGGATGACACCGTGCAGTCCGACCTCTTCGATCTGCACCGCCTCCGCCACGTCATCGAGCCCCAGCTCAACCTGTATAGCGCGGTCCAATCGGAAGATCGCACCAGCGTCTTCATCTATGATGAGCCCGTCGACGCCATCACCGATATCTCCGCCATGCAGTGGGCGTTGAACCAACGCTGGCAGACCAAACGCGGCGGCCCGGGCAACTGGCGCAGCGTCGATTTCTTCACCTTCAATGTCGCGTGGAATTACTTCTTCAGTCAGCCCCCCGATGTTGAGCTGAACCCCACCAACTTCCGCGGCATCTACTATGCCTCCGTCCCCGAAGCCTCCATTGCTCGCAACAGCGTCAACATGGATGCCGATTGGCGCGTCAGCGATGCCTTGGATCTCCTCGGGGATGTGGCGATCAACACCGACTCCGGCGACCTTGCCACCGCAACGATCGGCCTGCAGGTCCGCCAGACGCCCCGAGTCAGCTACTACGTCGGTCTGCGTCACATCGGCGATATCACGCTCGAAGACGTCAATACTGCCACCAGCAGGGGTCAGATCTTCCCCCTCATCAAGGGTAATTTCTTCGAGTATGAAGACCAGGACCTGGTGCTGCTAGGCCTCGACTATGCCCTGTCGCCCAAGTACCGCCTCAGCGTCGGCTATAGCTACGATCTCGCCCAGAGCCGCAACGTTCGCAGCGTGATCGCCCTCACCCGCCAGTTCGACCGTCTGTTCGTTTCCGTCAGTGCTCGCACCGATAACATCGAGAACGACAGCGCCTTCATGGTGAACGTCTGGCCAGCCGAAATCCGGCCCCCCGTCGGCAGCCAATCGGCGCAAAACTACTTCCGTCCCTGAGGACATCAGACGCCGGACTAATTCGGACAACAACACGGCCCGCGGACAAGAATCCGCGGGCCGTGTCGTTCCGGGGACAACGCCCCGGACGTTTGCCCCGGGGGCTTCTCGTTTCCGTGATCGGACGTGTCTGATCTCTATAGCGCCTTCAGCAGCACCTTCACCACCCGCGACAAACCCGCCTTGGCGTTGCTGACGAACTGCTGGAAGATTTTGTTGGTGACGCTCATGAACTCCTCCATCCCCGCCAGCCGATCCCGCGTCACCCGCACACGCTCCTGGGTCGCCGCAGCCTTGCCGATCGTGCTGGCATCCAACATCCGCTGGCACTGCTTGATCGTCTCCAGCACCGGATCCAGCTCGCGCCGCTTCCGTTCCGACGCGATGATCGAGAACATCTCCCACACATCCGACAGCGACAGAAAATACTCCCGGCGTTCTCCTCGCTTGTGCATCCGCCGGATCAACCCCCAATCGCACAGCGCTCGCAGGCTCATCGACGCATTTCCCCGCGAGATGTTCAGCCTCGCCATCACATCATCCGTACACAACGGCTGACCCGTGATGTACAGCAGCGCATGCAACTCCGCCATTGTCCGATTGATTCCCCAGGTCTGCCCCATCTCCCCCCATCGGCGAATGAACAGGTCCTGCGCAACCTGCAACTGCTGCTCCGGGCTCAGCGCCTCTGCCACGGCGGGCACATCGATCGCCGACATGAATTACTCCTGTTTCAATAACTACTGAAACTATATACGCCCGCAAAGCCCCGCCGTAGTCCTTTCATCAGATTTGAAACCGGAGTTCCAAGAGGCAGAGGCAACTCCAGCCGCCGTCCCCTCAGCACTCAGCACTCAGCACTCAGCACTCAGCACTCAGCACTCACCTCCCCTTCATATTCCTGAGGACTTGTGCGCCGTATGATTTGTCGGCCGCCGGAAATGCGACAGGTTGATCCCCCGGAAATACTCAATCGTCTTCGCCAACCCCTCTCGCAGGGGAACCTTCGGCTCCCAGTTCAGATGCTGTCGCGCCAAGGCGATATCCGGCCGCCGCTGGCTCGGATCGTCTGCCGGCCGAGGCAGATTCTCCAGTTTCGACTTCGAACCGGTCATCTCGATCACCAGTTCCGCCAACTGCCGCATCGTGAACTCGCCGGGATTCCCCAGGTTCACCGGACCGACGAAATCATCCGCCCCGTTCATCATCCGGATCAGCCCCTCCACCAGGTCGTCCACATAGCAGAATGATCGCGTTTGCAGGCCATCGCCATAGAGAGTGATATCCTGGCCCGTCAGCGCCTGCACGATGAAATTGCTGACCACACGCCCGTCATACGGATGCATCCGCGGGCCATAAGTGTTGAAAATCCGCACCACGCGAATGTTCACCCGCTCCGAGCGGTGATAGTCGAAAAACAGGGTCTCGGCGCAGCGCTTGCCCTCGTCATAACAGGCCCGGATCCCAATCGGGTTTACGTTCCCCCAGTAGCTCTCCGGCTGCGGATGGACCCGCGGCTCCCCGTAGATCTCGCTGGTCGAAGCCTGCAGGATCTTCGCCTTCACGCGTTTGGCCAGCCCCAGCATGTGGATCGCCCCCATCACCGACGTCTTGATCGTCTTCACCGGGTTGTACTGGTAATGCACCGGCGACGCGGGGCAGGCCAGGTTATAAATCTCGTCCACCTCCAGCCAGATCGGCTGCACCACGTCGTGCCGAATAAACTCAAAATTCGGCTTCTCCAGCAGATGGGCGATATTCCCCTTCTGGCTGGTGAACAAATTGTCCAGGCAGATCACATCATGTCCCTGCGCCACCAACCGATCACACAAGTGCGAGCCAACAAACCCCGCTCCGCCGGTGACCAGAATCCGTTTCAATGCGTTCGGCATGCCTCAAACCTGCTTCCGGATAAACGACCCCTGCTGATTCCTGACACTTCCCTTGCCTACCACCCCTCCCTGCCGCCCCGTTCTTCCCCACTTGCGGTTTTGCGGACCCATGGCACCATTTCACCAACTACCCTCAAGCTGCCATGATCCGCCAGGCATTCATGTCGGCACGCTCCCGACACCCCCCTGATTCCTTCCTCAACTCCCGATAATACTGCACCGTTTTAGCCAGCCCCTCCGTCCGCGATACCTTCGGTGCCCAACCCAGAATCTGCTTGGCGCGCGAGATATCCGGCCGCCTCACCCGCGGGTCGTACACCGGCGCCGGCTGGAAAACGACTTTACTCCGGCTCTCCGGCACCTGCTGCAGGATTTCCTTGGCCAGTTCCACGATGCCAACCTCCTCCGGATTACCCAGGTTGATCGGCTCGTGAAAGTCCCCCTCCATCGTCTTGATCAGCCCCGCCACCATGTCCGACACATAACAGAAGCACCGCGCCTGTGTGCCATCCCCATACACGGTGATCGGCTCATTGGCCAATGCCTGATCCACAAAGGTCGTGATCACCCGCCCGTCATTGACGCTCATCCGCGGACCATACGTGTTGAAAATCCGGGCGATCCGCGTATCCGCCTGCTGCTCACGTTGATACGCCATCGCGCACGCTTCGCTGAAGCGTTTGGACTCCTCATACACGCTGTTCAGTCCGACCGGATTGACGTTTCCCCAATGATCCTCCCGCTGCGGCGTTACCACCGGGTCGCCATACACTTCCGCCGTGCTGGCCACCAGAAACCGCGCCCCCTTCGCCACCGCCAGATCCAACAGGTTGCACGTCCCCTGACTATTCACCCGCATCGTCAACACCCGATGCGTCGTGTACGCCACCGGCGAGGAAGGCGAGGCAAGATGGTAGATCTGGTCAATTCGCCCCTCGACCCTCAAGGGCTCGATCACGTCATGTTCAATCAATGAGAATCCGCTGTTGCCCTTCAAATGGGCAATGTTCCGCCGATTGCCCGTGATGAAGTTGTCAACGCCCACCACCGTATGCCCTTGCGACAACAGCAGATCCGCCAGATGCGATCCAATAAAACCCGCAACGCCTGAGACAAGCACTCGCATAGTGAACCCATC
>JBLNDH010000037.1:0-6915 GCA_050261455.1 Bacillota bacterium | reverse complement strand
CCCTCTCCCGGAGTACCGGGCGAGGGGGAAGAGGAGCAGGGGTCAGGGGTCAGGGGAGAGGGGTCAGGGAGGGCGGACAGGAAGGTCTGGCCTACCTGAGGGAGAGAGTAACCGGTCCGCTGAAGCGGACCCTACGGGATGCTGTCAGGAGTTTTTAGCAACAAACGTGAGGTGCTGATGACCGATTCAACCGTCACGACATTGTCCTACGCCACCCCGCCCGATCTGGAGCAGCAGATTCCGCCACTCCCGCCCGATGCTACACCCGAGCAAAAAGACGCCCACTGGTATCGGTATGTGTATCAGGGCGATCGCATGCCGCAGTTGACGGTGCGGTCGGTGCTGCTGGGCGGGATCCTGGGGATGGTGATGTCGGCGGCCCAGCTCTACACGACGTTGTCGATCGGTTGGAGTTTCGGGATCACGATCACCGCGTGTGTGATCTCCTACATTTTCTGGTCGCTGGTCCGGTTGATCTCGAGGGACAGAGTCAGCCAGATGTCGATCCTGGAGAACAACTGCATGGCGTCGACGGCGTCGGCGGCAGGGTATTCGACGGGGTCAACCATTGCGACGATGTTCGGGGCGATGCTGCTGCTGGCATTGCCGCAGCCGGGCCAGGGACCGGCGGACGTGAATACGATGGCGTTGCAGCCGTGGTGGCTGGTGGGAACGTTCACCCTGCTGACGGGGCTGATGGGCGTGTTCCTGGCGATTCCAATGAAGCGGCAGATGATCAACCATGAACGGCTGCCGTTCCCGTCGGGGACCGCAACGGCGGAGACGTTGCGAAGCCTGTACAGTCGCAGCCGGGAGGCGATGCACAAGGCGTATGCGATGGTGGGCGGGTTGACGCTGGGACTGCTGGTGGGAATTCTTAATACGGGCGAAGGAACGCTGCGACTGATCGACCGGAGCATGCAGTGGTTCCAGCAGTATTTCTTTCGCATTCGCCTGCCGGAACTGGTGCCCGCCGAGGGGTTCTTCAAGATCAATGGCAAGAGCCTGGTTGGCTTTGGCTTTGAGCCGAGTCTGCTTTTGATCGGGGCGGGGATGATCACGGGGCTGCGGGTGAGTCTGTCGATGCTGGCGGGATCGGCGCTGCTGTATATGTTCGTCGCGCCGGCGCTGATTCAGTCGGATCTGGCGCATCAAGGGATTGCCAAGTACGTCATGTCCATCGAAATCGGTGGCGGCGGGACGATCTACCAGGTGTACCGGTGGGGTTTGTGGGGTGGGACCGCAGTGATGGTGTTCTCCAGCCTGACGGTGTTGGCATTGGATTGGAAGACTGTGGCGAGGGCGTTTCGCAACGCGTTGAGCAAGCGAACGGCGGAGGAAAAGGGCGGCGAAGACATGAGCCATATCGAAGTCCCCACAAAGTGGATGATCGTGGGGATGCTGCCGGTCACGATCGGAATGGTGGTGATTCAGATCCTGGCGTGGAAGATTTCGTTGTACGCGGGACTGATTGCGGTGGGCATGAGTTTCATCCTGAGCCTGGTGGCCAGTCGGGCGACGGGGGAGACGGACACGACGCCGATCGGGGCGATGGGGAAGGTGATGCAGCTTCTGTTTGCGGGGCTGGCGCCGGGGAATGTGGGGGCGAACCTGGCATCGGCGGGCATTGCGGCGAATAGCGCCAGTTCGTCGGCGGACCTGCTGACGGACCTGAAGAGCGGGTATCTGCTGGGAGCGAATCCGCGGAAGCAGTTCCTGGCCCAGTTTTTCGGGGTGTTTTTCGGGACGGTGGCGATCGTGCCGGCGTGGTATTTGATGGTTCCGAACCAGGCGGCACTGGACAAGTTCGCCGCGCCATCGACGCGGATGTGGCATCGGGTGGCGCAGGTCCTGACGCAGGGGATCGACAGCCTGCCGTATTCGGCGAAGATGGCGCTCGTAATCGGAGCGCTGGTGGGCATTGCGCTGCCGGTGATTGAGAAGGTGCTGGTACCGGAGAAGTACCGGAAGTATTTCCCCTCGGCGATGGGGTTGGGGTTGTCGTGGGTGTTGCCGTTTTCCAATGCGTTGTCCTTTGCGATCGGGGCGAGCATCGTTGGGATCTGGCAGAAGGTGCATGCCAAGTCGAGCGAGACGTTCAGCATTCCGCTGGCGGCGGGACTGGTGGCCGGGGAGAGTCTGATTAAGGCGTTGATCGCGATGGCGGCGACGGCGGTGGGGTTGATGGCGAAGTAGAGGAGCAACTTCGGGAGCGCAATGGCGTGTCCTATGCGACTGGGGGAAACCCAGGGATGAATCCCTGGGCTTGGGGACATGGGGGGCATCGTCGGCGCGGGGGAACAATCTGGTAAGGAAGAAAACCCAAGGAACGAGTTCCCTGGGCGTTATGGGGTGTCGGATGAATCGGTTTGGGGGGATCGATTGCGCGGAACCCTCACCCTAACCCTCTCCCGGAGTACCGGGCGAGGGGAAAAGAGGGGGAATACGACTGGGCCCTTCGGGCCACCGCGAAGCGGTGGAAGAGACGATAGAGCAATGGAAACAAGGGGTTCGCCGGGGCGGGAACATTGCGGGCGGGCCCAGGCCGCTGCATAATTCGCTGTTTGGGCTTGGCATCTGATTCACAGGGCCAAAACGGGTGAAGAATAGGAGAGGTCGTGCTGCAATTGATGTCTGGAAATGCCGCTATCGCGCGCGGAGCGTATGAGGCGGGCGTGAGGGTGGCGACCGGGTATCCCGGCACGCCATCGACGGAGATTCTGGAGAATCTGGTCTCCCACAAGGATTCGGTCTACTGCGAATGGGCGCCCAATGAGAAGGTGGCGTTCGAGGTGGCGGCAGGGGCGGCGCTGGCGGGTGCCCGGTGCATCGTCACGATGAAGCATGTGGGCCTGAACGTGGCGGCCGATCCGCTGATGACGCTGTCGTACATTGGAACGGTCGGGGGAATGGTCGTCATCGTTGCCGATGATCCGGGGATGCACTCGTCGCAGAATGAGCAGGACACGCGGCAGTTTGCGCGGTTCGCCAAGATCCCGGTGTTCGAGCCTTCGGATTCGCAGGAGGCGAAGGATTTTGTGCGGATGGCGTTGGAGGTCAGCGAGCAATACTGCACGCCGGTGATTTTGCGCAGCACGACGCGGGTCAGCCACAGCCGGAGCCTGGTGAAGACGGGCGAGCGTGTAACGAACTTGAGGCCGGTGAAATTTGAGAAGGATCCGCCACGATTTGTACCGATTCCGCTCTGGGGGCGAGCGATGCGGGTGAAGGTGGAGGAGCGGCTGGCGAAGTTGCGGGAAGCGGCGAGCAAGTCGCCGGCCAATCGGATTGAATGGCATGATCGGAAGCTGGGGATCGTCACGTCCAGCATTGCCTACCAATACGTACGAGAGGTGTTCCCCGAGGCCAGTGTGCTGAAGCTGGGGTGGGCGTATCCGTTCCCGGATGAGTTGATTCGCGAATTCGCCAAGGGAGTTGAGCGGATCCTCGTGGTTGAGGAGTTGGACAACATTCTCGAAGAGCATCTGCTGGCGATGGGGATCGCTTGCGACGGGCGGAAATTCGTGCCGGGGATTGGCGAGTTGTCGCCGGTGCGTCTGGCGGAAGTGAAGGCGAAGATGGAAGGAAAGACCTTCCAGATGCCGGCGGCGCCTCCGCAGGCAGCGGATCTACCGGGACGGCCGCCGGTGCTTTGCCCGGGATGTCCGCATCGAGGCGTGTTCTATGCCTTGAGCAAATTCGATGTGGTGGTCACGGGGGACATTGGTTGCTACAGCCTGGGTGTGTTCAAGCCGCTGTCGCGGACGGACACGGTCCTGTGCATGGGCGCTGGTGTGAGCATGGCCCATGGCATGGACAAGGCGGGGGAAAGCCGAAAGATCGTCGGGGTGGTGGGCGATTCCACGTTCTTCCACTCGGGGATCACCGGGCTGATCGACATTGTCTTCAACCGGGGGAAATCGACGATCATCGTTCTGGACAACCGCACGACGGCAATGACCGGGCACCAGGATCACCCGGGAACCGGCAAGACGCTGATGGGCGACGCGACGACGGCCGTTTCGATCGAAGCGGTGGGCCGGGCGTGCGGCATCAAGCGAGTACGTACGGTTTACCCCTATGACCTGGACCAGACGATGCGGGCAATCAAGGAGGAACTGGAGGCGGATGAGCCTTCGCTGATCATCTCCAAAGCCCCCTGCGTTCTGAAAGAGAAGAAGGCTGTCGGGCCGAAACGCGTGGTGGACAGCGAGGTTTGCAAGAAGTGCGGCATGTGCTTGAGACTGGGATGTCCGGCGGTGGAAGGGAAGAAAGGATCGCCGCCGAAGATCCAGGACCTGTTGTGTGCCGGCTGCAGCATGTGCGAGCAGTTGTGCAAGTTCGGAGCGATCTCGGCGATTGAGGAGGAGGGGCTATGACCGACAAGACAACAAGCGTGGTACTGGTGGGGGTTGGCGGGCAAGGGATCCTTCTGGCCAGCGAGATCGTAGCCCAGGCGGCGATGCATGCCGGGTTTGACGTGAAGACCAACGAGGTGCATGGCATGGCCCAGCGAGGCGGGTCGGTGGTGGCGCAGATCCGCTACGGGCGGGCGGTGAACAGCCCGCTGGTGCCGGAAGGCACGGCGGCGGTGCTGGGCGCCTTGGAACAGATCGAGGCCATTCGCTTTGCCAGTTATCTATCACCGGAAGGAACAGCGGTGGTTTCCAGCCAGGCGATCGTGCCGGTGACCGTCTCCAGCGGACAGGCGACGTACCCGCAGGATGTGCGGGAACGGCTGGGAGCGATCTTCAAACGACTGGCGTACCTCGAAGCCGACCGACTCGCCGAGGCAGCGGGGAGCATTCGGGCGAGCAACGTCGTGGTGCTGGGCGCCATTTCACGTGCTCTGGAACTGCCGTTGGAAGCATGGCAGAACGCCATCGCCTCATGTGTTCCGGGCAAGCATTTACAGACCAATCTGCGTGCATTTGAATCAGGAAGGCAGGCTATATGACACCGTTTTTTAATCAGAAGATGGAAACCGCTTCGCTGGACGAGATTCGCAGCCTGCAATCCAAACGACTGCGTGAAATCGTGAGCCATGTGTACAAGAACAGCCCGGTTCAGCGGGAGCGGTTCAAGAAGGCGGGGATTTCGGCGGAGGATGTACGCGGGCTGGAGCAGTTGACGGCGCTGCCGACGATGAACAAGGAGCTGCTCCGCGAGACATACCCACTGGGGCTGTGCTGCGTGGATCATCGCACGATCGCTGAGATGCACATGTCCAGCGGATCGACGGGGACGCCCATTGTGATGCCGTATACCCTGGCCGACCTGGATCAATGGGCAGAGTGCATGGCCCGCTGCATGGTGATGGCGGGCGCGGTGCCGCATGATGTGGTCCAGATCACGCCGTCGTTCGGGTTGTTCAACGGCGGATTCGGGTTTTATCACGGGGCACGCAAGCTGGGGCTGTTTGTGATTCCGACGGGCGCGGGCAATACGCCACGGCAGATCCGGCTGGCGCGGGATTTCAAGACGCGCGTGCTGACGGGCGTGGTGTCGTATGGCGTGCGCATCATGGAGGTGTTGCAGGAAGAGGGCGGCAAGCTTCCAGACTTGAAGATCGGCATCTTCGGGGCTGAGACGTTCAGCGACTCGATGAAGAAGCGGCTGTCGTCGGAATTGGGCATGGATGTGTTCGACATCTATGGCATGACGGAAACCGGCGGCGTGGGGACGCTGGGGCAGGACTGCCCGGCACACCATGGCATTCACGTGTGGGAAGACCATTACATCGTGGAGATCCTCGACCGGAGTGGCAAGCCGGTGCTGGATGGCGAGCTGGGCGAGTTAACGATCACGGCGCTGACGCGGCAGGCGCTGCCAGTGATCCGATTCCGGACCGGCGACCTGACGCGCATTCTTTCGCGCGAGAAGTGCTCGTGCGGGCGCAGCCATGTCCGCATCGCGCCGATTGCCGGGCGTGTGGACGACATGCTGATCGTCAAGGGCGTGAACTTCTTCCCGCGGCAGGTGGAACAGGCGCTGATGGAGATTCCCGGCGTACGATCCAACTACCAGATCATTATTGAAGAAGTGAACGGGGTAAAGGACGTCCGCATCAACGTCGAGGCGGACCCGGGCGTGACCGGGTACATGGTGGAGAAACACTTGAAGGAAGCCCTGGGATTCTCACCGAAGGGCGATGTCTTCCCGGTGGGCGGGCTGCCGCGTCAGGAAGGCAAGGCCAAGCGGGTGTTCTACAAGGATGAGAACGGGCTGCATTGATGCAGACGGACCACTAGGTCATTTGACGCATTGCACGGGACGTGGGGGCGACCGAGGACAATCCGAACGGCCAAAGATCGGATTGTCGATGCATCGTACATCCTTTGGCAGAGTGGGTGAACATGAGGCGAGCGTGGATCTTAGAGCGTGTTTAATAACAAATTCGAGGTCGGTTGAGGCAGGGTCGGAGGGTGTCTATTCTGGCCCATGGAACGCAAAGCCTACCCCTCGGATCTGAGCGAAAAGCCAGGGGAGTGGATCCGGCCGCTGATCCGGGCGGTGGTGGTGCATTCGGCGGACCTGCAGGATCGGGACGGGGCCAAGTGGGTGCTGCGGGGGGTGCTGGGGGACTTTCCCCGGCTGAGACTGATCTGGGGCCGACGTCAGCTATGGCGGGGCCTTGGTGGACTGGATCTGGGCCTTGGGGGAATAGACGCTGCAGATCGTGAAGAAAGCCACGGCGGGGTTCGTGGTCTTGCCCAAGCGATGGATCGTGGAGCGGACTTTCGCCTGGCTGGGGCGGTATCGGCGTTTGAGCAAGGACTATGAGTATCGGACCGATAGCAGCCGAACCATGATCCAGCTGGCCATGGTCAACCTCATGCTCCATCGCCTCGCCCCTGGCTGATCCATGTTCTCAAACACGCTCTCAGCATCATCTGCATGCTGCATCCGGAGTGG
>JBLNDH010000036.1:0-2544 GCA_050261455.1 Bacillota bacterium | reverse complement strand
CCCTCCTTCGTGCCTGATTGTCTATAGCGAGTTCTCTTGCTGCTGAATGATGTCGAAGACCTCTTGGGCCGACTTCGCACCCGCCAACGCCTGACGGAACTTGTCGATCGTCATCAGCCGGCTGATCCGCGCCAAGGCATGGATATGAGGCCCGGTCTTGTCCGGCGGCGACGCCAACAACCAAATCCACGTGACCGGCCGCCCATCGATCGCCTGGAAGTCAATCGGTGCGGTGGCCTTGCCCAACGCCATCACCAGGTGGTTGGTTCCCGTACACTTGCCGTGCGGAATCGCCAGTCCGTTCCCAATGCCGGTGGTGCGAGTCGCCTCACGCTCCAATACGGCATCCAGAACCTTCTTGGCATCACTGATCTGGCTATTGCCAGCCAGCAAGTCCACGAGTTCGCGGATGGCGTCGGTCTTGTTGGTGGCCTGCAGGGTCAGCGTAATGTCCTGCGGCTTAAGCATTTCTGACAATCGCATGATGCACAACTCCGGCTGACTCCGCCTACGGATGGTCCAGGGGTTCGGAGCACAAAGCCTAGCATGGTATCTCGACACAAGGTATCAAGCAAATCTTGACGCCTTCGTCCACTCTTCACTTCAGATCGCCCGTTTAGGGCTCCTTACCTTCTCGCCAAACCCCCTATATCCTCGCGTCGCATAATCCCAAAATCGCTTCAGCCCGTTCGATTCTTGCGTTACACTACCCCCATGTCCACCTCATCAACCCTCTTCTCCTTATCACTTCTGCTCTCCCTCGCCACCGTCGCGGCCGCTGCCGAAACCGACTCTCCCGACACCCGCCTCCTCGAAAAGCTCTACCCGGCCCATCCCCGTCTCTTCATCCGCAAGGATGATCTGCCCCGCCTGCGCCAAGCCGTCCGCGAAGATCCTCTCCTGCAACAGTGGCATCAACGCCTGAAGGCCTCCGCCCAGCGCATGCTCAGCGAAAAACCCATCGAACACGTCCTCATTGGCCCTCGCCTGCTCGACAAGAGCCGCACCGCCCTCAATCGCATCTCCACCCTGGCCGGCCTCTATCTGCTCGACGGCGACCCGCGCTTTGCCGAGCGAGCCCGGCTCGAAATGCTCACCGCCATCCGCTTCCCCGACTGGAACCCCTCTCATTTTCTCGATACCGCCGAAATGTGCAATGCCATTGGTATCGGCTACGACTGGCTTTATGACTTTCTCTCCCCCGACGACCGCAAAACCCTCCGCACCGGCCTGATGACCCTCGGCATCCAGGTCGGCCTCGACTCTTTCGAGAAACGCGCCTGGTGGACCCGCGCCACCCACAACTGGTCCCAGGTCTGCAACGGAGGCCTCACCGTCGGGGCCCTCGCCATCGCCGATGAAGAGCCCCAGGCCGCCGCCAAGCTCATCGCCCTCGCCCGCACCGCCATCAAACCCTCCATGAATGCCTTTGCCCCCGACGGCGGCTTCGCCGAAGGCCCCGGCTACTGGGGCTATGCCACCGAGTACAACATCTTCTATCTCGCTGCCCTCGAATCCGCCCTCCAGACCGATTTCAACCTCAATGCCATGCCCGGCTTTGCTCAGACCGGCTTCTACCGTATTCACAGCGTCAGCCCCATCGGCCGCGTCTTCAACTACGCCGATGCCGGCGACCGCGCCGGCACCGCTCCCCAGATGTTCTATCTCAGCCGCATCTTCCACCAGCCCGCCTTCGCCGCCCATGAACTCTCCCTGGCCGGCAACCGTGGCTCCATCTTCCACCTCCTCTGGTACGCCCAGCTTCCCCCCGATAGCCGCAAACCCGGCATCGACGCGCATCTCCCCCTCGACGCCTTCTTCCGTGGCGTTGATGTTGCCTTCTTCCGCACCAAATGGAACGACCCCCAGGCCCTCTACGTCGGCATCAAAGGTGGCGACAACAAAGCCAATCACTCCCACCTCGACCTCGGCTCCTTCGTCCTCGACGCCCTCGGCCAGCGCTGGGCGGTCGATCTCGGCGGCGACGACTACAACCTCCCCGCCTACTTCGGCAAGAATCGCTGGACCTACTACCGCCTCCGCACCGAATCCCACAACACCCTCACCCTTGACGGCGCCAACCAATCCCCCACTGGCCACGCCCGCATTATCGCCTCCACCAGCACCCCCGACCGCTCCCATGTTGTCATCGACCTGACCAACGGCTACCGCACCCAGGCCCAAAAAGTCCTGCGTGGCCTGGCCATGCTCAATCGTTCCCAAATCCTGATCCAGGACGAAGTGCAAGCCCCAGAGCCCGTCTCGGTGGTCTGGAACTTCCTCACCCCCGCCAAGATCCAGATCGACGGCACCACCGCCCACCTCACCCAAGGCTCCTCCTCCCTCCACCTCCGCATCCTCTCCCCGCAAACCGCCCGTTTCCAGATCGTCTCCGCCAATCCTCCTCCCCCTCAGAAGCAGCAGCCGAACATCCAAAACCTCACCGTCCAACTCCCCGAAAAAACCGCCGCTACCCGCCTCGTGATCCTCATCACCCCCAGCGATCAACCTCCCGCCACCCCCCAGATCACCCCCCTCGACCAA
>JBLNDH010000035.1:0-4403 GCA_050261455.1 Bacillota bacterium | reverse complement strand
AGTCGTCAGCTTCCTCCGCGAAAAAAGCAACATCAACCTCCTCGCCGACTGGAAGATCCTCGAATCCGTCGGCGTCACCCCCGACACCCCCATCACCGTCTCCGTTTCCGATGTCCCCTTGAAGGAAGTCCTCCGCCTCGTCCTCCACGCCGCCGCCGACAACCTCGCCTACGACATCGAAGGCGGCGTCCTCACCCTCACCACCACCGAAGTCGCCGACCGCCAACTCTTCATCAAGGTCTACGACATCAGCAATCTGGTCGATGACCCTGCTGCCAACGTAAACGCCTACAGCCTGTCGGATCTGGAACGCCAACTGCAACAAGCCGAGATACAACGCTCCGTGAAGGCGAAAGAACTGGGGGAAACCCACAGGGATATCGCAAGGCGTGACAATACCATCGATGCGATCAAGAAGCAGATCGCTCAAGCTAACCAAGGCAGCCGCGGCGGAAGCGGCAGCCGCCCCGATGACAAGGCCCAGCAGCTCGCCGCCGTCATCACCTCCACCGTCAGCCCCGGCAGTTGGGCCGAATCCGGCGGCCCAGGTTCCATCAAAACCTTCAACACCAAACTGGTGATCGCCACCACCAAATCCAATCACGAGTCAATCGAAACCCTCCTGAAACTCCTCCGCTCCGACCCCACTGCCCCCACCGATCCCACCCCCACGCATTAACTTCCCCCTCTCCCGCTCCTCCGGGAGAGGTTGGGGTGAGGGTTCTGCGTAAGGCATATCCCCCCAACGATCAATCCGACATCCCATAACGCCCCGGGAACTTGTTCCCGGGGTTCTCTTTCCCACCCACTCGTCTCCCCTCGCCCACCATGCCCCCATGTCTACAAGCCCAGGGATTTATCCCTGGGTTTCTTCCCCTCCATCCCCTAACATTAATAGTACTTTATAATTGACAACTAGCTCCCATTCTGCTCAATTCCTCCCCCGAGGCTGGGCCATGCCCCGCCTCCGCTCCGGCCCGAAGTTCCCGGAGTCGGTTCTTTGACAAGTGAATCCGCAGACCCCGCTATCGCGAGGCCTTTCCATTTCGCCGATGCGAAACCCAGCAATCCCTTACCCATTACGCTCTTACGCATCACCCCCCGGTGGCTCCCGGTGTGCCGCCGGTGGTCCGGCGGAGGTTCCCCGTGTATCCGCTGGGGTCTCCCGCTGTGCTCCCCGCGTACCCATCAATACCCCGGATACGGCCAATATGGCCTGAATTTCGGATGATAGTAATAGTACGCATACCCGTATCGATAGTAATACGGGTACACCGGCCTATACGAAAACCGTCGCTCCGCCGGGTTAAAAGAATAGCTCCGAAGATGCAGCGGGTAGTCGAAGTAATGGTGCCCGAATAAGTTCTTCCTCAGCCCCAATTGCTCCGCGCTCGGAGTGAATGGCCGCCAATCCTCTTGCCCACCCGCCCATCGCGCATTCAGCTCCTCAATCATCCGATCGATCTCATACCGCCGCTGCTCCGGACTGACCCCCGACTCCTGCGTCGTTGGCTCCGTCGCCTCCGGCTCCGTTTCACCTCGTGCCGTGGCTGCCAATCCGAAAACAAACCCCGCAGCCGCTACCGTTAATATCGCATGGCGGAACAACATGGCACCTCCTGCTCATCCCCCAAGCGAGCAGACCGCGTGCCAGATCATCCCCAACCGTTCATTGGGCCGGCTGCGTCGCCGGACTTTCAGCCGACTTGATCGGAGTGATGATGATGTTGCTGAATAGGCTGGTCGCTTTCAGCCGGTCCACGGCCTTCCGGAGTTCCTCGGCATCGTAGAGCTGGCCTGGTGTTACACGCAACTCGCGCAGAACCACCTTGTCCTGCGTTTTGCCATTTCCTTTGACGATAATCTGTCCGATCCGGAAAGGCTTGCCCTCGGAGATGTTGTACACCAGCTCCACCTTCCCTGACGCCCGACTGAAATAGTGCTCATCCTTGATCGTCAGGTAATCCGGATCCGTCTCCTGCGGCATGTAGATCCGCCCCAGCGGACTGTACGCCCGAACTATCGCCCGAGTATCGCGCCGAATCCGCTCCTGATCATAATATTGCCCCTCCTCCATCTTCATCTCCTCCCGCAGCTTCGCCTCCGGGAGGCTGTTGTTCCCCTTAAACCGAATCCGCTCCACCACATACCGTGGCCCCTCCTCCACCAGGAAGCTGATCATGACCTCCTCTTGATCCGGCCCGACCGTGACTTTCCGTCCGACCTGCACGTCAAAGAAGCCCCGTTCCTCATAAAACTTCCGAATTGCCGCCACATCCTGTTCCAGCTGATCCGGATCGAACTTGCCGGCGACAAACAAGGGAAACCAGCTTCGCGTCTTGGCCTGCTTCTCAACGGTCCCGTCGGCATAAGTGCGGTTCCCCAGCACGCGAATCTTGCGGACCCGAACCCTTGGCCCTTCGATGATCTGAAACGTGACCACGCCGCTCTTGGCCGCCTCGTCGCGATCGATCAGGACATGGACATGGGGACGGTTCTTCTCCATGTAAAGACGGTGAATGATGTCCTGCGCCGTCGAGAGCCGATACGCATCCATCGCCTCGCCCGGCTTGAGATTGATGCCGGACTTCAACGTCGTGGTATCGATTCGCTCGTTGCCGGTGAACCGGATCTCGGAGATGAGTTTCGCTTCCGTGACTTCGAAGATCACGATCACGCCCGTCTCGGTCGGCTCGACCCGGGCCTCGACATTCGTGAACTTGTGCGAGTCGTAGATGTGGTGGTAATCGGTTTCGACCGTGGCCGGGTCCAGCGCATCCCCTTCCCGCGTACGGATACGGTGGGCGATCTCGCTGGTCGCCGTCGAACTCAGTGGCTGGTTTCGCCCGATGATCCGCACTTCCTCCACCGTCCGCCCCGCCAGTTCCGCTGCAATCGCCCCCACCGGCCGCGTCGTCTGCGCCCCAGCAAACGCCGCCACGAAAATCGCGATGGCCGAAGCGATGACTCGGATGCCCAGGAGTGTGTGCTTCATAGTGAACCTCGCCCGACAGAGTGATCCACGCCCGCTACCGGCAGCGCCCCCACGCCGGCCATCATAGACGGCCAATCCTGGATAGCTAGGCGAATATTTGCCACGCAGCGCCTGGATGGCCCGCGCCGCCCAGAACTGTAAAACGACTCACTCGATGGGTGTGAACAACCCCCAGAAAAAATCCGCTGCAAGTGCCGAGTAGGGGACACAGTGGTATACGCAACACGCCTGGCGTGAGAGAAACAGCAAGCAACCCTCGGCAAACGCAGCCATCTCTATGGAAGCATTGGACGCCAGAAACGCTCCTCAAGCCGGACCGAAGCGCAGCGCAGGTCCGGATCATCTGTGCTAATCGAAAAGATCTGGACTTGCGCTGTGCTCCCGTCCGGCTTGGGGACTTTCTTGCTCAGCACTCTTGCCCTGTCTCCGAATTGGGGGCATATTAAATGATATGCTCCCGGCCCGCCGGGAAATCTGGGAAAGGTGGGTATCCTGGCTTGTGCGGCGTTTCCCTGCAATGCCGACGACGCCCGTGTCGTCTGTAACTATACAAGCCCGGGATTCCAAAAGGAGGCTGTAATGAATCGCTTCGCGTGGGTGTTGATCGGGGTGTTGGCTTCCGCTGCGGTTGTCAGAGGGGCTCAATATGAGATTCCGCTGCCAGAACTGAAAGGCGTGTATAGCACGGGGGACATCGCCCCTATGAGCGGACCGAGCATCCGATTCCCCGCTATCTTCAAGCATATCGATGCGGTCTATCTGGATGTGACAGGCAACGTTGCACCGTCGCTATGGCGTGAGATGGGCTCGGCGGTGGAGAACAAAACGTACCCGGATTTCTTTTTCCAGTTTACACTCCCGATATCGGAAGGTGGACAGACGGTGGAGACGGGGATCGCCGGGTTGAAGCTATCGGAGAATGGCCCCTTTCACGTGGTAGAGCCTTTCACCGATTTCTCGGGCAGCTGGGATTTCCTGCTGTATGGCCAGAGCAACTTTCGTTTCTCTTTCTATGATGTATCTATTCCCGATCCATCCCAGGTGATTGTTCCCGCGATCGGTGCCATTATCGATGCCCGCCTGATCATCGAAGGCACCCCCGTCCCCGAGCCCACCTCCGCCCTGCTGATCCTGCCAGGCCTTTTCATCCTGGCCCGCCGCCATCGGTGATGTCCTCCGGAAAGGGTGCGCCAAGAGACTCGCCACAGAGCACACAGAGGGATACAGCTCATTTTCTTCTCTGTGTCCTTTGTGTCCTCTGCGGCTCATTGGCTTTCTTCGCGGTCTTGGCGTCCCTTGGCGCTCTTGGCGGTTCTCTTTCGTGGCTCCCCGCGGGCGATAGAACTGGCCAGCAGCAGAACCGCCAAGGTCGCCAAGAACCGCCAAGAAAAAGAAGGGAGTTTCGTAG
>JBLNDH010000034.1:0-6182 GCA_050261455.1 Bacillota bacterium | reverse complement strand
ATCCACCACCTGGCCATCCTTGATGAGTGCCAGCATGGGGATGCTGGAGACGCGGAACGCTTCGGCCAGGGTGGGCTGCTCATCGGTGTCAATCTTCACGAACTTTACCTGACCATCCAGCTCTGTTGCCAGACGTTCGAGGACAGGCGCGAGCATCCTGCACGGCCCGCACCAGGTCGCATACAGGTCCACCAGCACCGGAATGGAGGATTCCAGCACTTCGGCCTGGAAGTTCTCAGCGGTCACGGGAAGAACATGGTTCATAACGGGCTCCTGACGTTCAGTTGTTGATCCAGCACTCTTGGATTCGATCCCCAGACGCTGCGGAGGTTACAATCAACCGCTGCTGCACTTGGCTGTAATTGACGGGCTCGGCCGGATGGCGATCCTGTATGCCCATGACTTCCCGCTGTGAAACATGCATTCTGCGTCGGTACTCCGAGCGAAAACCCCAGTCGCTCTTGGCGAGGCTCTGGCGATGGCACACCGGCTGGTGTCCTGGCTGGAAGTCCTACCAGCGGAGATTGGCCCAGCAGGTGAACCAGGCATCGCCCGACCGACCGGACTCGCAATAGGCCAGCGAGTCTATTCCTCTGGTTTTCGCACGAGTGCGATCTTCAGAAGCCCGCCGACTCCGGCCGGCTCTTCGCGGACACTCCGCAGGCCGGCTTGGGCCAGGAGTGGCCCCAGCTTGCGCGTGATCTCGGTACCGAAGAGGCTGGTCAGGGGGTTCAGCAGGCGCAGGACCAGGGGTGACCGCTGGTCATCGGGAACGAACTTGTCGAAGATGACGGCTCTGCCGCCGGGACGCAGCACGCGGGCCACCTCTTTCAGGCACTTCACCGGATCAGGGATCACCGCCACGATCAAATGCAGGATCACCGCATCGAAAGAGGCGTCGGGGAACTTCAACGCGTGACCATCCATGACCCGTGCATCGACGTTCATGCCCAGACGCTCTGCTCGGCGCTGTAGCCGTGCAATCATGGCTGGCGTCAGATCCGTGGCGACGACGACCGGCCCTGGTGGCAGGTATTCCAGATCGAGTCCCGTTCCCGCACCGACCAGCAGCACGCGTTCGCCGGCCTTCAAGTCCAGAAGCTCAATGGAACGCCGCCGTTTGGGGCCGAAGAGGGGCTTGACGATCAGGTCGTACACAGGTGCCCAAAGGGTGTAGCTGAAGCGCTTCCAGATATTGGACTTGGAGAACATCATTACGCCGCGGTTCGATGTGCGATCAGGAGGAACACGTCGTACCCTCGATCATTCTTCTGGACGCGGTGGATGATCCGCCAATGGCAATCGGCCTTGCCCAGGGACTCGCTCACTAGCCCGGCCAGTGTTCTCGGTACAAACCCGTTGTGCGGTACCTTCATTGGTTCGTGGAACGATCCGTCTTCCGCGCGCAGATCCGCCACAATCATCCGGCCGCCCTTGGCCAGCATCCCGCCGAGCTTTGATAGTAGCCGTCCTACATCCTCGACATGGTGCAAGGCCATGACGGTGATGACCACGTCAAATATGTCCTGGGGAACCGGGTCGTGCGTTAGGTCCAGCAGCAGTGGCGTCATCCGGGCGTCTGGGTACAAGGCTACCTTTCGACGCACCTGCTCGATCATGCCGGCTGAAGCGTCCGCGGCAACCACTTCACGCACGAGAGGGGCCAGAAGAAAGCCTAGCGTGCCGGTCCCACAGCCATATTCCAGCACCCGCCAGTCGCGGCTGAGTGGAATGGTTTCCCGAATGGCTTGGGCAATCGCCTCCGTCAATGCACGCCGATGGGGGTTGTCATCCCAGGTGGCGGCGGCCTCGTCGAAGTGACCTCGGTTGCGCGGATGGTCTGCGGACATTGGCATCAAGCACCTTTCGCCCAAGAGCGTACTTCGCCCACAGAATGAAAGCGAGTGCGCAGCTCTTGCGATAACCGCAGCGAGATGTGATGTCTTCGTCTATCTGCTCGCTGGGTCCGCTGCAGATACTGGCTGCGTGGCAGGCGACTTGGCCACGTACTTCTCCGGATTGGACAGAAATGTGTCCCGGCACCCATCGCTGCAGAAATAGTAAGTCCGGCCCGCATATTGGGCGTGTGGTGTCGTCGCCGTGACTTCGATCTTGTGCCCGCGACACGGCAGGCACTCGGCCATCGCTACTTGGGTGGCAGCGGGCTTCGAGGGCGTGGGGGAGGAACCAGAGCGGTCGCATCCGGACAAGGCAGCGGCGAAGATCACCAATAGCCACAGTGGTCGTCTTGTGGGGACGTGATTCATACGCGATATCTGTGACCTGTGTTGCGACCGCCGTCAATGCCGAAAACGAGGCTGGGCTCGCGATGTCACACGCCAAGGCCTCGATATGATCCCATGATGGTCGGATGTCCGGAGCGAGGTTACAGTCCAGGGCCATGCCACAGGCCTTGTTTGGCTTCCGAAAGCACGCTCATTTTGTGCGGCGATGTGGCATGAGGAGGTTCCTGCGATGGCCGAGGATCGATCTGAACCGAAAGAGAACGACGGCATGGACCCGCGTGTGCTACTTGCCGCGGAGCGCACGCTCCTGGCCTGGATACGGACCGGCCTGGCCATGATGGGCTTTGGCTTCGTGGTGGCTCGCTTCGGGCTCTTCCTTCGGGAACTGGCTGCCGCACGTGGTCCCGTTCCGGCGCAGCACGGCGGCTTGTCGCTATGGGCGGGAACGGCGCTGGTGCTGCTCGGTGTGTGCGTGAATGCCATGGCAGGCGTCCAGCACGTGCAGTCGCTGAAGCGACTCCAGTCAGGACAGCCCCTGCACCGCGGGCGGTTCTCGCTGAGCGTTGTGATCTCAATGGTCCTGGCCCTGCTGGGCATGGCGATGGCGATGTACCTGATCCTCATGCGGTAGCACGAGGCTGCTATCCCGCGGACTTGCCGAGGACGAAGGAAAGCAATAGCAGGCCTAATACGAGCAGCGTGATCAGTGTGAAAGGGTGGTTTCCCTCATGCAGGAATGTCAATGTTGATACAGCGACCCGAGCACGCCAGCACCGACGGAGCCAGCAAAGGCGATCAGGGTAAACCAGAGCGGGTTCATGCGTAGCATTCTACGAGCCGCTTTTGATGTACGACCAGCCGTCTTCCTGCTTGCGGACCACTTCCGCCACGCCGCTGTCTACTGTCGTGACGAATGGCATCAGATCCTTCTCGGTCACGTTCTTGCGATTCATCGTGTTCTGGCAGGCGGCGAAAACCACACCAGCATCAGCCATAGACTTCATCCGCTCCTGCATGACGCGGTTGGACGTAAGCAGGAATCCCAGGGCATTGCCATGGGCAACGACTTCGATTTGCGTCTGACCGGCTCCGAACGCCTTCTGGACGTTTTCCACGTTGTTTAGGACGCCGTTCCATTGATCGGTTCCGTCCCTGGTGACTTCTAGAACGATGCGATGCTTCTTCGTCTTGGATTCGGTACCGGCAACTGACGACAGGATCAACAGGCATAGACCTACAATGCTGAGGAGGCCAAGAGTGCTCTTCATAGCGATACTCCGGATTATCGGGCGAGGAAGTTGACCAAGCTGCCACTCGACATGAGGCTGCCCTGCTTGAGGACTTTGCCATCAGCATCCACGATTAAGATGGCCGGGATGGCATCGATTCCGTATCGGGCAGCGACGGCCTGATTTCCGGCCGCATCAATATCGATCAGCACGGGAATGTAGTCCGTCGTTACGGCCTCGCGCACCTTGGGGTCAGGCCAGACATCATGCTTCATCACCTGACACGGTGGGCACCAACTGGCAGAGAAGTCCAGCAGCACTGGCTTGCCGCTTTGCTTCGATTCTGCCAAAGCGGCGTTAAAGTCGGTCCGCCAGGGGATTCCGTCGCTCGGAGCAGGACTGCCCGAAACGCGGTAGAACATTCCCTTGAACATGGGCCATTGAACCAGCACGATCACGGCGAGCAGCGCCGGCCAAACAACTGTCCACCGGTTACGGCTCGGCCAAGTGCGAACAGGGCTGGCTTCTGTTGGCATCCCGGAGATAGAGGACCTTGGGTCTGACATAACCGAGTTGATCCACGCCGCCCAGAAAGGTTACACAGAAGGTCGCGGCCACGTCCACCCTCGCGATTTTCAGCAGTCGGGCGGCCTTATGTAGGGGCTAGGTCTTTGCTGCCCTGGCTCCGTTGCCTTCGTGTAGCAGCCGTCGGGCTTCCTTCTTGGTGGACAATGATCTTTGGAGCCTTCCCTCGACCACCGGCTCGAATTCATCCATTGCCTTGGTCACGAGCTTGTTGGCGATCGGCCCGCCCGAAGTAGATCTCGCCGTAGCCGGGCACATAGCAGAACAGTTGCCCGGTCGTGTGCGTCTTGGCTTGGGGAACGGCCTGAGTGGCAGGGGCAACTTGTGCCGACTCCGGTGCCTCGGCGTGGATCTCGCCCTTGAGCCAAAGGGCGGTGGTCTCATCGTACTCCCGCTGGACGTTCTTGCCGTCAGCCGGGCCGAAGTAGACGTACTTCCGCCTTCCATCCGGCATCGGCAGTCGCACGAAGGCGACGTTCTTGGTGGGATGCCGCTCCAACCTGGGGACCTTCGTCTTCCTCATCCGTTTGCTCCTACTGGCCAGGTTTTGGTGTACGCGTCGGTAAACTACCGACGTACACCAACTGAACACCAAGGGTCAGCCGGATGGGAAAACAAATAAACCCCGGTATTTCCGGGGCTTACAAGTGGGCGATACAGGACTCGAACCTGTGACCTCACGGGTGTGATCCGTGCGTTCTAGCCAGCTGAACTAATCGCCCAGTGCTTAACACTGTACGGCCAATTGCGCACAAAATCAATAGGCGGTGACACTACCGTTAGGTCCTTAGTTAGGATTGGGCTTGGCTGGCTAACAGTTGGAGGAGTTGGTCGTTGGCGGGAGGGAACCGATAATCGAAGAGTTCTTTGGCGGTTACCCAGCGAAGTTCGTCCGCTGCCAGAGCGGTTGCTTTGCCGGACAGCACTCGGCAGAGAAAAGGGTATAGGCGAATCGGCCCATTGGGGTAATGGTAATCGATCACGGCCAGGGCCTGGGTTGGCTCTACAATGAGGCCAACCTCTTCCTGGAGCTCGCGGCGGAGACAATCGACGGGTGACTCATCCGGCTCGCATTTGCCGCCCGGGAATTCCCAATATCCGCCCAATCGGGTGGTTATCGGTCGCCGACAGATCAGGATGCGTCCATTAACCTGCACAACCCCAATTGCAACCCTTAGAGTAGTCATAAGCTGGTATTGCTCGCCAAAGGACCGATAACCGACGACTTCTACCCGGCAATTAAATGTTATTGTGGTCTGAACTGCCGAGGGAACCGAAGCATATAAACCATCGGCTTGGGGGCAATCTATCCTTCTGTAAGTTGTTATTGATCAAGCGTTTGTGTCCTATCCGCATTTTTCGTGTCACCTGGATCTCTTGATTGACAACCCCTCCAGGCAAAGGTATAGTCACGCATACCATTGGTTTGCAAAAACGATACGGAACTTATGGGAGTATAAGCGGCTGTTTTAGCCGTGGCGCACTTCCGGAGGTGGATAGGAGCCACCCCTCCGGAAGTCTTTTTTTGGGCGCTAAGATCCCGGGAACAGCGTGATGAGTCAGCAGCAGGGCAATGGGGCGTCATTGAACGCCAATTCCAAGGCATCTGAGCCGGGCAATTCATCGGATCATCGGGGGCGGTTTGCCGCCACGGTTGCGGCCAATATTCCACTCTGCAAAGAGCATCATCGCCTGATTCTTCGCCTGGAACAGTTTCCGGCGACGTATCCGGGGCAGTTTATCCAGGTGGCTTGCCGGAATCTGGAACTGGACTATAGCCCGGACAGCGAGTTTGCTTGGGAGCCGGGGCAACTGGTGAGTTTGGGCGGCCGGGAGTTGATGTCACGGTTGGCATTGCTCCGTCGGCCATTCTCTCTGGGGGGGCGGCGGCAGGTTAGCGACGGGGTGGAGTTGGATCTGATCTACCGGACGGTCGGCATTGGCACCCAATGGCTGACTCGGCTACTGCCGGGTGATTCGCTGCAGATCATTGGGCCCTTGGGCAACCGATTTGAGCTGCCGGGTGAGAATGGGGTGGCGATTCTGGTTGGCGGGGGCGTGGGGATTCCGCCGATGCTTTACCTGGCCCAAATGCTGACGGGTCGGCGGGTGGTTGCGTTTT
>JBLNDH010000033.1:0-2935 GCA_050261455.1 Bacillota bacterium | reverse complement strand
GGGTTGCTGGTTGGACTTGCCTTCATCATCGTGATTGGGATTCTGCTGTCGGATCATTTCACCAGCACGATGCAGCCGCAACAGGCGCCGCTGCTTAGCGCTGGAGACAGCGTGCTGAAGGGCACGGCAACGCCCGGCGCGGGCATGGCCAGCAGCAACAATACCCGCATCGGCGACGTGAAACCCGATCGCGTGGTTGATCTGTCGGGCAGGAACCCCAAGGATCCGGTCATCACCGTTGGCCCTTCCGCTCGATTGAACACGACGGAAACGGCACAGGTGCCGGGTAACGTGCTGGGCAATGCCGCCGGCCCCCTGGGCGTAAACGATTCGACTGCGACCGAGAGCACCATCCCCGGGACGATCACCCCGCCGACTGCCACGGGCGAACTGACGGGCACGGGCGACCATGAGCAATCCAGCCCAGAGGTTCAGACCGCCAACGGGAAGGAATACACGGCCGAGCCGGGCGATACTTTGGGCAAGATCGCGGCCAAAGCGTTGGGCAAGAACACCAAGAGCAACCGCGACGCGATCATCAAGGCCAATCCTTCTCTGCAGAAGGATCCCAACCGGATCAAGGCGGGCGAAACGTACATCATCCCCTCCCAGGGGACCGATGCCACGGCCCGAACCACGACCGATGCTGGCACCCCCACGGCGCAATCCACGCGGCCGGCCAACAGCGAGTTGGTGTATACGACCAAGAGCGGCGACAGCCTGTGGAAGATCGCCGTTGAGCAAGTGGGCAGCCCCAGCGCTGTTGCCCAGATCAAGGAACTCAATCGCGACGTGTTGAAGAACGGTGCCTCGCTCAAGCCAAACATGAAGCTTCGCCTCCCGCCCAAGGCAGTGGCATCGGCAAATTAAGGTCGGAACTGGCAGGAACGACGGAATCGAGCATCGGGACGAATTATGTTGAAGCTGCTGCTGTGCCTGGCGTGTACGTTCGGGATTGCGATTACCGCGATGCAATTGCGCCAACAGGAGTTGGAACTGAAGTACCGCGCCGCCAAGCTCCAGGCGGATATTGAAGGGCAACAGGCCAAGCTTTGGAGCCAACAGTTGCAGATCGCGATCTACACCGCGCCAGCGTCCATGCCTAAGACGTTGGCACAGCACGACTTGGAACTGGTGCCGGAGATGAAGGCCATCACGGAGCCTGGGCACCTGGCCAGCACCGGCAGCGAGGCCGAGCGAGATGCCGGCGGGCTTTGAATTCGAACTGAGAGAACCTGACCAGGATACGGGCGGCCCCTGTGCGGTGGCCGCCCGATTTGTTTTGCCGAGGGCGGAGTGTTAAGCCATAGGCAACCCCTGAGAGGGCAAGCCCCTGGCGAGTCGTGTAATCGACCGGTGGATGTCGCCTCGCCCTCCCGGCAGAGCCTTCGGAGAGATATTTGGGACTCGATGTCGATATGAAACGATCGCGACAGTTTTTCTCGCCCCAAGCACCGCAGGGTGCCGATGAAGAATTTATCGGACGGGACCCAGGGAGAGATCCTATGCCCACGTTTTCGCCTGCACGTGCAATGATTGTTCTGGTGGTCGTCGCAACCGCCTTGGTGGCGATGACCGGCCGGGTGGCTTATCTGGAAACCTATGGCCGGCAGAAGTACATCCGCTCGGCGGAGCGACAGCAGCATCGCAACGAGACGATCCTGGCTCGCCGCGGAAGCATCTTCAGCAGCGACGGCAATGCCCTGGCGCTGACGGTCCAGACGATGAACGCCTACATCGATCCGGAGTTCCTGATCGAAGGGTATCAGCGCGAGGCGGAGGCGTACCAGCGTGAAATCGCGACCAACCAGCGTAAAGGGAAGAAGCCTCGGTCCATGGAGGAAGATCTACGACGGCTGGCAGAGTTGCTGGATTACGATCCGGCCAAGCTGCAGCAGTTGATCAAGGACAAGAGCGACAGCCAGTACGTCAAGCTGACCGAGAACGTCAGTGAACGCGTCGCGCAGGAGATCCGGAAGCTGAACATCCCCGGCGTCGGCATGGAACCCGCGGGCACACGGTACTATCCGATGGGTTCATTGGCATCGCATGCCATGGGCATGGTCGGCCGGGAGGGGCATGGCCTGGAAGGTCTGGAGTTGAAGTTCGACAAGGAACTGGCGGGGAAGAACGGCTGGCGGCGGGTGGAGAAGGATTCGAAGGCTCGGCCGATCAGCGTCGACGCGGGCGACTATGTTCCCCCTGCACATGGCCAGCACCTGGTGCTGACCATCGACGCCAACATCCAGATGATCGCCGAGCAGGAGCTGACCACCATCTGCAACGGCTTCCAAGCCAAACGAGGCGAAGTCGTCGTGATGGACCCGAAGACCGGGGATGTGCTGGCGATGGCCAACTGGCCGACGTTCAACGCGCAGAACCTGGAAGATTCGCCGCCCGAGGTTCGCCGAAATCGCTGCGTGACCGACCCCTATGAGCCCGGCTCGACCCTCAAGCCCTTCATCATGGGCCCGGCCCTGGCGTGGGGCATGACCCGGCCGGAGGAAGTGTGGAGCGTTCCCAGCCCGTACATCACGCCCTACGGCCGTGCGATCAAGGACGTGCATGGCTCGGGAAGGCTGACCTCATGGGATATCATCGTCAAGTCCAGCAACGTCGGCATGAGCCGTCTGGCCGAGCGAATGGGCAACGCCAAGCTCCACGAGGCGTTGACCATGTTCCGCTTCGGCCGAACCACGGGCATTGAATTGCCAGGCGAAGATCCGGGACTGGTCTATCCGCTGAAGAAATGGGGCCGGGCAAGCACCGAATCAGTCGCCCAGGGCTACGAGATGATGCTCACGCCGCTGCAGATCGCACGGGCGTTCTGCGTCTACGCCAACGGCGGGCACGTGATCAAGCCACGGATCATCAAGGGCGTGCTCGATGCGGACGGGACGGTGATTTCCCGCCAGCAGCCGGTCAAGCTGCAGGA
>JBLNDH010000032.1:0-13353 GCA_050261455.1 Bacillota bacterium | reverse complement strand
GCCGGCACCATCCACGACTGGGAATATGCCTTCCTCGGCCGCTCCACCGAAAGCGTCCGCGAAAATGTCGCCACCGGCACCTTCGGCACCTGGGATGAAACCGGCCGCAATATCCACGTCGCCCTACTCGCCGCCGGCGTCGCCTCCGAAGGTTACGGCCGCGGCCTCGGACGTTTCATCACCGAAGACGGCGTCGATCTCCCTGATCCACAGCTTCTCGAAGATCAAATCCGCCGCGAACCCCTCCATCCCCTCACGCCCGCCCGGGCCGAACTGCTCCTCACCATGCGTGAACAGCATCTCCCCGCCGGCCGATATTCCGTCCCCCATCGCTGGAAACACGCCTCCATCCTCTCAGCCGCCTTCCGTCATAACATCCCCATGACCGCGCATCCCGGCATCGGCTACGACATCATCGCCACCCATCCCATGTTCAACGGCGCCGCCATTGGCCGCGCCGCGCAACGCGACTTCGCCCTCTTCTGCAACTCTGTCGAATCGCTCGACGCCGGCGTCGTCTTCTCCATCGGCTCCGCCATCATGGGCCCTCAGGTCTTCGAAAAAAGCCTCAGCTGCGTCAACAACCTCCGCCTCCAAGCCGCCCGATCCTGTGTCACCGGCCACAGCATCTACGTCGTCGATCTGCAAGACGGTGGCGGCTGGGACTGGACTCACAGCGAGCCCCCCAAGGACAACCCCGCCTATTACCTTCGATTCTGCAAGAGCTACAGCCGCATGGGTGGCCGCATGCAATACGTTCAGTGCGACAACGCCACCTTCGTCCATCATCTCTTCCACCGACTCTCACAATCATGATCCACGAGCAATTCCAGAAGATCACCTCCGCCTATTCGCGTCTTCGCATCGCCATTCTCGGCGACTTCTGTCTCGATCGCTATCTCGAGATTGACCCCGCCCATACCGAGACCTCCATCGAAACCGGCCTGCCCGTCCACAACGTCGTCAATGTCCGTGCCCAGCCCGGCGCCGCCGGAACCGTTCTGAACAACCTCGTCGCCCTGGGCATCGGCACGATCTTCCCCGTGGGTTTCGCAGGAGATGACGGCGAAGGCTTCGAGCTTCGCCGCGAACTGGGCCGATTGCCCGGCGTTCGTCTCGACTACTTCCTCCAGACTCCCCTTCGCCGCACTTTCACCTACTGCAAACCCCTCGTCCTGGAGCCGCACGCTCCCCCGCGAGAACTGAACCGTCTGGACAGCAAAAACTGGACGCCCACCCCCGCCGCTGTCGAATCCCACTTCAGCCACGCCCTCCACGCTCTTGAGCACCAACTCGATGCCTTGATCGTCATGGATCAGGTGGACCTCCCCCAGACCGGCGTCATCACCGCCGCCGTGCTGCGCGAACTGGATTCCCTGGTGCATCGTCGACCCAACCTACTCGTCCTGGCCGACAGCCGCCGAAGCCTGCGTGGCTACCCTCCCGTCAGCCTCAAAATGAATCGCGTCGAATTGGGCATGCTCCTCTCCTGCCCCCCACCGGACGACATCCAGCAGGTCCGCAGCGCCGCCGCTGAGCTCGCCAAACGCAACCATCGCTACGTCTTCGTCACCCTCGCCGAACGTGGCCTCGTCGGCGCCGCCCCCTCCGGAAAAGTCGAATATCTTCCCGCCCTCCCCCTTCGTGGCCCCATCGACATCGTCGGCGCCGGCGATTCCGTCTCCGCCAATCTCACCGCCTCCCTCGCCGCCGGCGCAACTCTCCCCGAAGCCCTGCAGCTCGCCAACGCCGCCGCCTCCATCGTCATCCACCAACTCGGCACCACCGGCACCGCCTCCCTCCCCCAACTCTCCCATCTGCTCCTCCCCCCCACCCAATAACCCCTCCCCCTCCGGCCCCCCTCCTTCGCCCTCCGCCCCCCTCACACGCTTGCGGTTTCCCGGATCCAACAGCGCCGATTCGCCACTCCCCAATCCGTGCCCCAATCCCTTCGTCTCTTCTCCTCATACGAAGATTCTTGATGCCACGCCCCATCCCCCTATCCCCTCCACCCCTTCCCCCCTTGCCCCTCCCTCCGTGCCTCCGTGCCTCCGTGCCTTCGTGCCTTCGCGCCTTCCTGCCTCGCCCGCCCCTCCCGTCGGGGCAAACCTCGTGTTCGCCCTCTTCTTCCCTCCTGACCCCTCTCCCCCGACCCCTGACCCCTGCTCCTCTTTCCCCCTCGCCCATCATGCTCCCCTGTCTACAAGCCCAGGGATTCATCCCTGGGTTTTGCCACACCAATGATCTCCTTCGCCGCCGCGCCCTCCCCTTCGTCCTTTCCCCGTACCCCGGGCACCTTGAACATGATGCCCGTGCATCATCTGCTTCAGCTCTCTCGCGGAGATTCGTGAAGATTCGTTGGCTCCCAAACGCAGCGAAGGACATCTTCACCCGACATCCCTCGCCGCGTTCAGAGCGATTACCACCTCAACACCCCTCACGCCGCGCGATTCCGCCGCAACGCGATCAATCCGCTCACCGCCAGCAGCCCCATCACCCCTGGCTCCGGCACCACCACCGGATCATATGCCAGCATGATCCGCCCACCGTCGCCGATGTACGAAATCACTGGATTATCCGCGTAGTCATACGCGAGCCCGATCTGACGCTGCATACGCGAAGCACCGCTCGTCACCACGCTCGTCACCCAGTCCCCGTTGTCCGGCTTATACGAGAACATCAGGTTGCCATTGCTCTCCGCATTGACCCACGCCGTGGCCACTTCGCCCTTTTGATTTGCGATAAGCGTTGGGCTGAGAGTCGAGGAAATGCCGCTCAACGCCGCCAGCGCCGAAACCTGCCACGTTCCCGTGATCGTGCTGAAGTCGAAGGCGTACACGGAATTCCCAGACGATCCGATCACATGCGGCCGCCCCATCGAGTCGAACTCCAAATCCAGGCTTTCCGTCCTCATCGACACGCCGGACAACGACGAGAAACTCGTTGACAGCCACCGCCCCACCCACGGACTGTACTGCCAATAGCGCGAACTGGAATCGATAATGCCCACATCACCCGCCGACGAAACTGCCATGTCCACAATCGTCGATCCGCTATACGTCGGCAAACCCACAACCCCGTTTCGCGTCGCCGTCACCAGATTGCCATCCCGGGAAAACGCCGCATGCGTAACATCCGAACCCAGCGAACTCCAGCCGCCCGCCGTCGAGTACACCGAACCGCCACTGCTTGAGCTATACCCGCCAAAGATCACCATGCTCCCGCTGCTGCTGGCCACCCGCAGCCGACTCGCCGGCCGCTGATACAGCCCCGTGCCCATCGTCTGCCAGCTCCCGCTGCCCGGAGTCTTGCCACCCGCTGGCACCAGCGTGTACGCCGTGCCTGATTGCGATTCCGTGAAAATCACCGGCCAGACCAACCCCGATCTCATCGCCAACGCCGTTTGCCCACTGCTCGACGCTGCAATCCCCGTATCCTGGATCGCCCATTCCAGCTTGTCCCCGGGCTTCCCCCACGCCGATACCGCAAGGGCACTCACCAACACACCAACGCTCAGCACATTCCGCCAGTTCCCAGACATGACAACCTCCTACCACTTGAAGAAGTGCAGCAAACCCACAGTGCAACCAAGCCCCGCCCGCCGGACGCCCGACGCAACGGCCGCACGCATCGCCGCCTCAGCGCATGATCTCGCCATGCCGAATCTACCGCCGACTACGCCGAACAACACGCGCGGCACTTGGTTACACCACAAGAAATGAATTCGCACCGGAAAAGCGGCCCACACCTGTACGACCTGCATCCGCCTCTATTTCCCGGTGGCGACCCTTTCCAAACCCTACACCGCCCCGCACACCCGGTCAAGCAAAAAGATGCCTTTTCGACCAATAAATTTGCAACGTGACGGATACCAAACTATATGCTCACTTTGATATCTTTTATCACTCTGCCAGTTCACTGCTATGACGCGAATCGGCACCGATCGCCACAACGGTTCGCAACTTCCGAATAACGCGTGGTCCAGCAACGGTTCCCGGAGGCTCCACAGCGGTCCCCCGAGGACCCCCAGTGTGCTCTTGGTGTGCTCCCGGTGTGCTGCAGGAGACCCCCAAACAAGAAAAGGGCGTGGCCAAAAGCCACGCCCTTGAATCATCAAATCCTCGCAAACTACACCGCTTCAGAATACGGCTGCGACGGCGGCACCTGGTTGATCGACGGATGCGGAATCGTCGGAGCATTCGCCCGCGGATGCGCCTGGTCATACACCTGCTTCATCCGCGTCGTCGTCAGGTGCGTGTACACCTGCGTCGTACTTAAGCTCTGATGGCCCAACAACTCCTGCACGCTCCGCAAATCCGCACCGTTGTTCAGCAGGTGCGTCGCGAAGCTGTGCCGCAGCGTGTGCGGGCTGATCCCTGGATCCAGACCCGCTTGCGCAAGGTACTTGTCCAGCTTGCGCCGAACCGAACGCGTGCTCAGCGAACTGCCGTGCTTGTTCAGGAACACCCGACCCGTCAGTGGCCCCGCACTTCGCCCCTCCTGCGTCCGCAACTCAAAGTACCGCTGCAACGCCTTGATCGCCTGGCTGCCAATGGGCGTCAGCCGATCCTTGCGCCCCTTGCCGCGAACCCGCAGGACCCCTTCCTGCAGATCCAAATCGGACATATCGAGTTCCACCAGCTCGCTCACGCGGATGCCGCTGGAGTACAAGACCTCCAACATCGCCTTGTCGCGTGCCGAAAGCAGATCCCCATCGCCCGGCGTGTCCAGGAGCTTCTGGATCTCCTCCAGGGACAAACACTTGGGCAGGCGCTTCTCCTGCTTGGGCGTGCGGATGGTAGACAGCGGGTTGACCCCGATCTTTCCTCGCCGCATCAGGAACTTATAGAAGCTCCGCAGCGTCGCCAGCTTCCGAGCGGTCGTGCTCTTCGTGTAGTTCTGGCCATAGAGATAGGCCAAGAACTCTCGAATCACCAGCGGCTCACATTGCAGGTGCTTCTGGTCGAGTTGCTCGGGGGTGAGCTCAACCTCGGGATTGGGGTTGTTGGGACGACCGATCTTCCCGGAAAGGAACTGAGCGAACTGGATCAGGTCTGCTCCATAGCTCTTGATGGTGTAGTCACTGAAGTGCCGCTCCAGCTTCAAGAAGTCCAGGAACTGCTGGACCATTGGAGCAAACGGTTTGGCATGCGAAGCGACCGTTTCAGGACTGGTAACGGGAGAGACGGATGGAACGGTTTCAGCGGTCATGGTTTACAATTCGCGCGGCGAGAAACCCATAAAAGATAGAACGCCTCGGCTATACGCGAGCCAACGACGACCTATCTAACCTGCCACGCGGCCGGCGACTCCGGTGGCCCCATGACAAGCCGATGCGTTTCCAACGCGTCTGCTTGCCCTACGGCCCATGCGGCTGCGTCCGACAACCTCGCACACTCCCTGGACTTACGTTGCAAGCAAACGACCAACGTTCAACTTGCGCGGGAATCTTTGAGGTGGGGACGCTCGACCTCCGTCGTGTCCGCATCACATCTTATGCTACTTTTTTCGGCAAATACCCCTTCAATTCTTTTGCCAAATGTCTGCCAAGCTGATGGGAGAGGATGGCGGCGTCAAACCAGTCCAGTTTGGTATCGTTTCGATGGACCATGTCGCTGAGGGCATCGAGGACCTTTACTTCCTCGCCCACCTCGTAGCGAAAGCAGAAAAACTGGTCACCTTTCACCAAACTCAATGTTTTCATTTCGGCCATTCTTTCCTACTCCCAGGATCTTTCAGGATCCGGTCGAAGAAACCCCATCTGTGCGTCAAAACAACCGCAGCAGAACAGCGGTGCCCGATCAGTGTTGCAGCGCGGGCCGGGTCAACAACTCCTCCAGAAGGGAGTGGTAGACAAACCCGCTGAAACGATCCATTTCAACCAGATACGTCCGTTCCTTGTACGGACTGATCGGGTCGTTACGGCCCTGGGCATATCGCATCAAGTCAGCCCGAATGGAGCCGTTGGTGGCATCGAACATGCCAACAACCTGGACCGAACCGGGCTGCGTGGCGGCCGGAGATTCACTCGGAAGCGGCGCTGCCCGGCGCACCAGCTCACGAGGATCCACATTGGCCGGCCGGCGATATCCGCCCTTCCGGAACACCGTCAGGGACGCGCCCATCTTGGGCGGAGCGTACGGGTCGTAAATCGTGACCGTCGCGACCAAGAGGGCATCACAGCCCAACAGGTCGCAGACCAAGGCCGCCTGCTCCTCCGAATGAACCTGATCGATCCGTAGAGCAGCATACACCTCGGCCACCCGGTTAACCGGTATCGCGGTAATCCCAGCCACCTGCTGCAGTTGTTGATAGACCAGATCCGCTTGAAGGATCGGGTCCACCTGCTTTTCACCGCTGAGGTTGATCACCGGCGCCACGGCCCAGCCCTGGCGAGTGACCCCTGGCAGAAAAAGCGGACGCTCAACACCATATTCAGGCGGCTTATCGCCCTGACAGCCCAACAGGCTGAGCAGTGCGGCCGCGAGCAAACTATATCTTGTGATGCTCCGCATCATGTGCAGGCCTCGCTTCATCCGTGAATGCGATTCAAATGTCAATGGCCCCGGGTCGCCACTGGACGGCGCGACCCCGCTTAGTGGGCGATTTCGCGAGCATCGGCAGCTCCAACCGCGGCAGGCGGCTGAGCCTCGCGAGCCTTCTCGGCAGCCCGCGTATCACGGGTTTCGGTTGCTACGCGTTCCGTAGAAGCCCCAGAAGCCGTATCACTAGCCGTTGCAGTCACGGCCTTGCCTGCATCAACATGGACCGACCAGACATTCTCATGCCCGGCTCGATCGCTGATGAAGTAGATTCGATTATCTACGGCCCAGATAGGGGATAAGTTCGTTGCATCGCCATGAGTCAGGCGTTGGCGATTGGCGCCGTCGGCCGATGCCACCCAGATATCCTGCTGCAGTGAAGAAGACGCATTGCCTAAACGCGATTGGGGAATGGTGGCAAAGGCCAGTCGCTTGCCATCGGGACTCCAGGAAGGGGAGACGACAGCCGCATTGGAGCTGACAGCAACCTCAGTAAGGCGAGTGGGCTCGCCATTGACCAGGTCCAGGGTCCAGACGCTGAACCAGCGGGAACCCCGCTGGCGGGCACGCTGGAAAGCAATGCGATCGACATCCTTCTGGGGAGACCACGCGGGGAACAGGCCTTGCCCGATGGTGCGTTTGGCATGAGTGGCCAGGTCCATCACCCACAGTTCCCACTGGTCGGTGCGAGGCGAAAGCGAGCAGTAGGCGATGCGTGTGCCATCGGGACTGAAGCTAGGGTGCATTTCCTGGGAGGCGCTGTTGGTGAGCTGCTCGACGTTCTTGCCGTCGGCATCCATGAGGTAGATGTCCCAATTGCCAGAGCGCGTGGAACAGAAGGCCATGCGTTTGCCGTCAGGACTCCAGGAGGGTTGGGCATCGGCGGCGGGATCGGTGGTGAGCTGCACAACGCTGGTGCCATCGACCCGCTGGAGATAAACGTCTGGCTGTTCGCTGTGGCGGGTGCTCGTGAAGGCCAACCACTTGCCGGAAGGATCAACGGTGACGTCGGCGTCGTAGCCTTCGTCGCAGATCGTATGCTGCTGGATGCCAAATTCGCTGGCCCCCGGCATAGGATGCCGTTCAATGCCGTCGAGTTCACCGAAAACATTGACCACAGGAGGGGCAACGGATTCGGGGTTGGCAACATGGACGCGGGATGGATCGAGGTCGCCGCTACGCTCCGACCCTGGCGTGGCAGTCAGTGGACGCTCCTTGGTTGCCGGCGGAGCTTGTGGGGTTTCGGCGACCGGGGTGGGAGTTTGCTGGCCGGAGTGAGAACCCGGAAGCAGCGAGCATCCCGGTGCACAGACCGTGGCGGCAAAAGCGATCCCGGCGCCAAGCCATTTCAGGATTCGGTAGTTCATGCTCATAAAGCGTCTCGAGTGCAGAGGAAATGGAGGCAGCCCAAGACAGGCCGCCGCCTCCTTCGGCGCTATCGGCATAAACAGAGGACATGCTGAGGTGGCAAGAGGCCACAGGTCCATGAACCGGTTATCGGACGGAAGACGCCGTTGGGAAGAGAAAAATCGCGACCCCAAGCCCTCAATCCCCCTCAGCAGCGAGCGGGCCCGGGGATTATTTGCGACGAGGAGCCGTCGGTTGCTTCTCGAAAGGCTCGAGGCTGATGACGCGCCACTGGCCATCCGAACCCTTTTTGAGGGCGACCACAATGCGACCAATGTCGGAGGCCTTGGTAAACTCAATCACCATCTTCGTGTACGCAAAACGGCTGCCATCCGCCAGCGAAGAGAATTGAACCAAGCCGTTCCCATACATCTTTTTAATGAGCCCCGTGCGTGATTCGGGATCGCGGGAGCGTTTCCAGAAGGAGTCGAACTGCGCCAGGGTCCATTCCGAGGTGAACCCGCTGTCCAGGCTGTTGTAGGCAGCGGTGTAATCTCCCGCCACAATCAATCGCGAGAGTTCATCGACAGCGGCCGTCGCTTGACGAGCGTCAACCAACTCGGCCCGACGTTGACAGTATTCGCCGGCAACGACGTAACTGGAGATGCCCACGGCCAGAAGGATGCCGAACCAGGCGAAAACCCTACCGCTCTGGGTGCCATTGCTGTTGCGGATCTGCCGGAGAGCGACGACGCCGAAGACGATGGCAACCACGGCGATAATGAGGAAGAGCACGCCCATGAAGGCGAAAGCCGTGGTCAGGCCAAGGACGGCCGTGGCGATAGCGAGATTGTTGATAGCCACGTAGTCCTGGGCGCCGACGCCCGCCGTGGTGGACATACGACGCAACGAGGCAATCGGATCGGCCGACGGAGTTTGCTGTTCAAGTTCGGACATGCGTTAAACCGATTTTTCTAGGACGGTCGCCCGCAAGGGCATTCTGTCGTGTTTCGCCAACCCGAAAGTTAACAGCTTATGTCAAAACGTCAACTGATCGAGGCAATTCGTGATTTGAACCCAACGGCCCAACTGCCATTCCTGTCGCAGTTCGAGGAAGGGGAATTGCACGCATATCTGAAGCGTCTGCAAGAAACCATCGGCGAGCGGATACGGATCGGGATGCCGGCGGTGGCACAGGCGAGTGTGCGGATGGTGTCGTAGCCGCCGCACCGTCCCCTCCATGAAGTTGCGAGGCACAGCACTGATCGGATGATCAGAGGCCACGGCCAACAACCACATCATTAACAACAAAACGGACCGATCACCGTCAAAGCGGGATCGGTCCGTTTGAATTTAAGGAAAAAGCCAGTCTCGCGACTAGCGCAGGTTCCACTTGGTGAGGCGGCTGGGGGTGTCGAGCAGGAGAGCCGAGTTGATGTCGTCAACCAGAGCGCGGCTGTCTTGGTGCCAGGCGCGGGCGACGTTATTGGCGTTCTCGCCGTTCGCCTTCTGCTCCGGGAACTGAACGGTGGGCAGGCCACCCGAGTAACCCGGGGTAGCACAGCCGGTGGCGAAGGACAGCATCCCTGCAGCGAGGAGAGTAATCAAAGACGTTTTCATGAGCTCCGCCTTGTTGTCTTTAGGAACCCGTTTCAAAACGCTGGCGATGATATCAATCGCTAGGCGTTGCAGTTTTGAAACTTGTTCCAAGCCCTGGTGCGTGCGATAAAGCCGCACGGCCGAACGTAATTTAGCACTGACGGGCAGGTGTTGTCAAAAGGGTTTGCGGGGAAATCTAGTCAGAGGTTAGGGATGAAGGATTTGGGGTCAGATTGGGCGGGAGAATGGCCCGCAGCGCATCACGCCACTCGACATAGAAATAGGGAACGGCAAGGGACTCGTGAAGCCGTTTGAGCTGGGAGTGAAAGCGTTCGTACAGGTCATTTTGCCATAGGGTCGCGGTGGGGTCGCAGAAGAAGATACGACAGCCGAAGGGGCGGATGGTATGCAATCCGCAGAGCCGGGCGAGTTGGAACGGACAGCCGGTGTTATCCCAGGTAGCAAGGGAACGGCGCAAAGGCTCCGGGAGGGATTCCACGGGCGGGAAGTCGCGGAGAAAGGCGGCCAGTTCCATGGTGGTGATATAGAGGCGATGGCCGAACTCTTCAAAACGACAACATCGGCCGGAGAGGGAACAGAGAGGCTGGCGGCGATCGATCTCGGCCTGAAGCTCGGTGTAGATCCGCTGAATGGCCTGATGAACCTCAGCGCGAGGTGCAGCATCGAGGACGGCTTGGCGGAGCTCGGGAAACATGGGGATGAGAATAACGGAGGATGGGGGAATGGGAAGGGGGGAACGTATTGCGTATTACGTATTGCGTGAAGCGGGAGGCGTACTAAATAAACCCTCCGAAGGTCGAGAATGCTCGACTGCATACAAGCCCAGGGATTCATCCCTGGGTTCCCTCCGTGTTACCACTTTCGCTTTTGCTTGGACTCATCTAGAGCAAGCGATCAGCGGGGTGATGGGGAATGAGACTGAGGATCTTGTGGATGATCTGCTCAACGGAAATGCCTTCGGCTTCGGCGTTGAAGTTGGGAATGATGCGGTGTCGGAGGACGGGAGGAGCAACGGCCTCGATGTCTTCCAGGGTAACACAGAGCCGGCCCTGCATCAGGGCGCGGGCTTTGCCAGCGAGGATCATGTATTGACCGGCCCGAGGGCCGGCACCCCAGCTGAGCCAATGACGGACAAAATCGCTGGCACCGGCTTCGTTGGGGCGGGTGGCACGGACGATATCCAGAACAAAATTGTAGACGTGCTCCCCTACCGGAACCCGGCGGACAAGCGACTGCATATCGATGATGCGTTGGGCATCGAGAATGCGCTGCACATGGGTGGTGGCGGAGCCAGTGGTGCGTTTGAGCATTTCCAACTCTTCGTCACGCTCAGGGTAATCCACCATCACCATGAACATGAAGCGATCGAGCTGGGCTTCAGGCAGCGGATAGGTGCCTTCCTGCTCAATCGGGTTCTGGGTAGCTAGAACGAAGAAGGGATCGGGTAAGTCAAACGTGCGGCTGCCAGCGGTGACCTGGCGTTCCTGCATGGCTTGGAGGAGGGCAGCCTGGGTCTTGGGAGGCGTGCGGTTGATTTCGTCGGCCAAGAGCAGATGGGCAAAGATGGGGCCCTTCTGGAACTCAAAGCTGCGGCGACCCGTCTCGGGATCTTCCTGGAGGATATCGGTGCCGGTGATGTCGGAAGGCATCAGGTCGGGGGTGAACTGGATGCGGTGGAAGGAGAGGTCCATCGCCTGGGCAAGGGTGGAGACGAGCAGGGTCTTGGCCAGGCCAGGCACGCCATGCATGACACAGTGGCCACGGGCGAAAATGGCGATGAGGAGCTCTTCAATGACGCGATGCTGGCCGACGATGACCTTGCCGAGCTCGGCTTGGAGATCGTCACAGGTGTGGCATAGAAAACGGGCGGCCTCGACATCAGAGGGGGAGGCGTCGGACAACGAAGGAGCAGTATCTTCGGAGCTAGACATGTCGCTAGGGCTTGAGAATTCGGACGGACTGGACAGTGACATCGTCAAGAGACTGTTCGGAGCCTTTGGCGAGAAAACGGATGCCAGGCCAGCGGGATTTGGCAGTAGAGAGCCCATGGGGGCCGGCGTAGAGCTGTTTGCCATCGGCCTCGACCACAGCAAACTCGCGATCCATCTTGATCAGGAGATAAACCGGGCCGCGACTGGAATCGACGGTGAGCGTCTGAGGAGCGGAGGTGCCGTCGGAGGTGAAGACGCTGAGCTGGCCATTGATGAGATCGACGGCAAATTCGCGGGGGCTCGTGGCTTCGCGATTCTGATCGAAAGCGGGATCTTCGGTAACGAAGACGCGCAGATCAACGAGGCTGGTGGGTTTGGCCATGCGGATGGTGGCTTCGACAGCGAAGGGTTGATCAGCAGCGAAGGGAGTGACCGCGACGATCCCGCCGCCGTGATAATCCTTTTCGCTCTCCTTGGAGAAACCGCCACGGAGGGATTTCTCGAAAGGAAGGGCGACAGGCTCGATGCCGAATTTGCGCCATTGGGAAGGAATGCCCTGGGAGAAATCGGTGGAGACGGCGGTGGTGCCGAAGTAGGTGGCAACGAGATCCTGAGGGGTGGGCCTGGGAGGCGTCGATCGGGAGAGGAGGATGGCAATGACGACGATGATGGCGAGGATGCCAACGGTCGCAAGGATGGCGACGATATTGGCCGAGGGCATGGCCAGATGACGGCTGGCTTCCTGCTCGATGCCGTCCATGACTTTGCGGGTGAAGCCGGGACCAGCGCGGACGCTGCGATATTCCCGGCCGCTCTCCAGATGCTGGCGGGCGGTCATCAGCAGGCGATACTCGTCGGCATCGGTTGAGCCGGTGGTGCGCAGACGGGTGACGGCCTCATGCCACTGGGGGCTGGCGGGACCGGCGCGCAAAGCGTCGGTCAGGAGCTTGAGGAGTTCATCGGCTTCGAATTGGGACGGATCGGCCATGGTATTTTCACTGCCCCAGGGGGCTCCTATCGTCAAGCGTGATCGGGTGACGACACGGGATCATGCAATCACTTCTCATCCTCATTACGGGCGTCGCCGCCGCCGAGCATGCGCGCCAGGCGTTTGAGGCCATGGAACATGCGGGAGCGGAGGGTAACGGCCTTGGTGCCGGTGATCTCCTCCATTTCGGCGTAGGACATATCCTGGAAGACGCCGAGGACGATCACTTCCTTCTGATCGGTCGGCAGATCGTCCAACGCCTTGAGGACCCGGGCGATCTCCTCCTGCTTTTCAACGTTATCGGTAGAACGTTGGGCAACCTGGTAAGGATCGTTATTGATTTCAACGCCTTCGAGATTGAGTTCGGTGACGTTGCGGACGGGGCTGCGTTTGCGGCGGCGAGAATAGTTGATCGCCAGGTTGCGGGTAATCGTGAACAGCCAAGTGGAAAACTTCTGGGGGTAGCGGTAGGTCGGGGCAAAACGGAAAGCCCGGAGGAACACTTCCTGGGCGATGGATTCCACGTCCTCGATGTTGCCCATCATGCGATAGAGATAGGAGAGGACAGAGGCACTGTAGCGTTCGTAGAGAAGGGAGAAAGCCTGGCGATCGCCCCGTTGGGTGCGTCGCATCAGATCTTCGTCGGACGACCGACCGAGGGTAACCGGTTTCAGATCGGCGACTTCGTCGGCCACGGGCTTGACCGGGGCCTTTACCTGGGTCGGCTTATCACCGCGTTTCTGCATTGAGAACCACCATCAAGCACCGAGGTCATGGCCGAGCCCGGCCAGTCTGGATGTTATATCATACTTGGGGCTGGGAATACATGAGTGCGGTAGCCAAGATCGGTACGGCCGGGTTAGTTGGTAAAATAGGCAAGCCGCACACGGAATTACGGGGCGGTTTTAGGCATTAGGGGATGGGA
>JBLNDH010000031.1:0-11330 GCA_050261455.1 Bacillota bacterium | reverse complement strand
CTGCCGGGCTGCAAGCGTATCGCTGGCTCCGAGGCTGAAACTGAGCGTCTGTCCGCGCAAAGCGGCAACGGGGCCGCTGAGCTTAGCGGTGACCGTAGCCACCGGTATGATCGCGGTGGATTGGGCTTCCGCAGGGAAGCTCTGACGCTGGCCGACGTTATCAGTAGCCACGGCGTAGAAGGCATAGCTGTGTCCGTCCTGGCCGGTGAAGGGGGCGGAAGTGGCTTGAGTGCCGGTTAGCCAGGATGAGAATGGGGCCCCGTTGTCGGAGACATAGATGTCGTAGCCGGCGATTCCTGAGCCAGCAGCGTCGGCGCCCGCCCAACTGACCACGAACGTGGTATCAGTCGCATTTGCAGTCCACGCCGCCACGGTCCCCTGGGGCACCGTAGCATCGACCGTGTTGATTACGGTGTTTGTGTCGATGGGCTCGTTGACGTCGAAGACGATGGTGGCATGGTTCGCGATCTGGGTGCCGTTGGCGAGGGCGGCCTTGGGGCGGCACGTGTAGGTGACCAGCCCCTGCCCGCTGCCCTCGGCGTCATCGGGCGGGAGGAAGCCCGCGAGGGGATCCTCAGTGAGCTGTCCGGCAATGGCGTCGATCGACATCAGCCGCCAGGTGACCAAGCCCATATCCGCGTTGAAAGTGGCGTCGATCCTGACAGGATTGGGATCGCTAGCGACGTGCACCTGGGTGTGGTAGCTCTGCAGGCCGGGGGGAACCGCAATGGTTACATGATTGAAGGCAATCTGGTCGAGCTGGAAGGTGGACCAGTCCAAATCCGCCGAAAGCCGGTTGGTGACGACTACTTCCTGGGCGGCCGCTGTGGCAGTGGGGACATTCTCGAAATCGATTGTGTAATAGATGGTCGAGTCGGCGCGGACCCAGTTTTCCGGTCCGTATCCGATGGTCAACATGTCGTTGGGATCTCGGGGACGGACGCCGTTGGGTCTCCGGGTATCCCTGGGGTCGGGTTTGGGCAGCGACGGAAGTGGCTTCTGGGGGTCGGTGTCGTTTGGGGCACGGCAATATTCGGCTGCAGCCCTGACGTTCTTTTGATTCTCCGCGTGCGTGGTAGCCGCCCGGCCATAGAGATCGAGCGTGGACGAGTAGTCGAGCATGGCGCTGAGAACACGGTCCTGGAACGCCGTCTTCATTTCTTCGTTGAACCTGACGAAATCGTTGACGGTGTTACGGACGGAGAGCAGATCCCCGAGGATGGGAAAATCAAAAGCGCTCTTGTACGCGGCATCCATGATGGTTGTGGCGAACTTCTGCGTCCATTTGATGGCGACGACCTCCTGGGCATCCGACAACGCCTTGCCTCTGAGATCCGCACGATAGGCCGCTGCGAGGCCTGTTGCCAGGTCGATGCCGTTCTTGCCGAAGTTGACGACCAGGTCGGCCAGGACCTTTCCACCCATCCCATCGGGGCCTTGCATCGCTGCCAGTTGTCGCGATGCCCAGTTGCTCAGGCCGGGGATCTGGATTGCCTCCTGCAGCATTCCTTTGACCGAGTTCATCTCCCCCGTCCTTCGCATGTTGGACGCGAGTTGATCCCACCGCAGGGTAGGGATGGCCGGAGGGTTCGTGAGATTGCCGAAATGACCGGTCAAACCGCTGAGGGACTGGACGGCCTTGGTGCCGATCGCTCCCGCTTGGGCCAGTGCATACTTTATCTCATTGAGATTGCGGCTTTGCAGCAGGTCGTAGTCTTCCATGGCCTGTTTCCAGAGCCGGTTGACCTGGTCGGAGCTTTTCTCGGCCGCGTCGTACGCATCCTGCCAAGCTTGGCACCATCGCGTCGGCGGCGTGGCGAAGTCATGCTGCCCGCCGAGGAACTCGAAAGGGGTGGGGAACGGTATGCCGAAGGTGCCCGTGACAATATCCGAGAAGAAGTCGGAGGAATCGCCCTCGGCGGCGATTGGTCCCTGGGAGGGGTTGGCGGCCTGGCTCGGCGCCGGGGCTGGGGGCAGCGGTGCAGGATGGGCGCCCTGGCTCATGAGGATCAACTCGCCGCCGCTGGCCGTGGCAGGCAACTGCGGCAATTGACGCCAGACGGCCGGATCGACCACCTGGGACTCCAGGGCAAGGTCCAGGGTATAAGATCCCTGGCTATCGGGAACCGTGAAGTCAGTGATAAGGGGCGGCAGCCCGAAGAGTTCCGTGCGCACACTGAGTGCACCAGCCGGCAGCGGCCCGAGCACATAACGACCGGTCTGGTCGGTGTAGGCTGATATGAGCACATGCTGGCCGGCGTCGACGATGTTAACGGCGGCACCTGCGACCGACAGTCCGTCGCCATTGCTGACGGTGCCAACCAATGTAGCCCCATCGGCTGCCAGAGACACATTCAGCGTTCGGTTTGCGGGCGAGGACAGGTCGAGATTTGTGACATGCGCGAGGCTGTGCGTGCCATCATAGACCCACACGTCGACGATGCCGGTGGGCAGCGACGAGATCGAGTAGGTGCCATCGTCCGCTGCCTCGCCGATCCATGTCCGGCCCGACGCGTCTGATAGCCGCAGGTAAGCCTTGAGCCCTTGTCCTTCGCTATCGGTGACGACGCCTGCGAGGGTGCATTCTTGCGCCAGGTCCACCGCGATGGTGGCCCCGGCTTCGACGGTCTGTGTCCAGGTTGCGTAGCCTGCAGACGATACCACGATTCGGTAGGTGTCGGCCGGAATATTACTGAATTCAACCTGCCCGTTCTGATCCGTGGTCGCGGCTAGTTGGATGCGCGAGTCGATCGCCGCATTGGCCGGGGTCAGCCACACGGAAGCGTCTGCGAGGAGAGGGAATCCGGCGGCCGACGAGCCGACTGTGAGATTGAGCAAACTGGAGCCGCAAACCAGATCCAGCCCCGTGCGGTCTTCGTCCAGGGTCACTTGAACGTCACGGCTGGCCGCAATTCTATTTCCGGGGGTCGAGAATAGATCAAAGGTCCCGCCCTGGAAGAGCGTGAATTGGTACTGGCCGGAGGCATCTGTCTGGCTGGTGGCGATTACCCGTCCTTCCTGCTCCAGTTCTACCGGGGTACCGATGGCGGGGGTGGATGAGCCCGGAACGTAGACCATGCCACTGAGAACCGAGTAATGCAAGGGGACCGTGACGTCGTAACGATTCGCAGATGGCGTGAGCGTGTACTGTTGGTACGGAGCTGCAATACGCGGGTCGCTGCCTACGTACAGCGAGTACATGCCATCCGCGAGGTTCACAAACGAGAAATGCCCTGCGGCGTCGGCCTGTACGGAAATTATCTTCTCATCGGAGTCGATGAGCAGGAGGGGTTGGCCCGCGACAGCGACGCCGTTACGCACCACCTGTCCGGCGATGCGGCCCGCCGGACGCAGCGAGATACTTACGGATGATGATTCGCCGGCTCCGACCGTCATAGTGGCAAAATCGGGAAGGTAGCCATCCTTGGTTGCCCAGATCTCCTGCGCGCCGGGGGTTACGTGTCCGATCGTAAACTCACCGGAGTTGTTCGTGATTAGCTTGCTTCCCAGGAAACTACCCAACTCGGACGGTGTGCCATGGATCGCGGCGCCGGCGATGGGCAGGCCTGTGGCTGCGTCGGTGACGGTCCCCTGGACCACACCATAATTGGAGAGCTTCACGTCAGGGCAGGCCGTTGCCTTGTCTGCTTCCACGACCAGGCCAGTTATGCTCGCCGAACCATAGCCATCGGCCGTTGCGATGAGCTTGTAGGTTCCCGGTACGAGCCCGCTGACGCTGTAAGATCCCGTGGTGTCGGTTACGGCCGATGCCGTGTAAGGTGAGTCGGTTCCCATCAGCATCACGCTGGCATTGGCCAGGGCAATACCCGATGGGGAAAGAATGTGCCCATTGACTGCGCCACCCCGCTCAAGCACGTACAGCAGGCCACCGGCATCCTGGCTGGAACAAGCGATGAGCTGGGGATCCGGTGATACGAACCCCTGCGACTGAACGGTCAACCGATAGACGCCATCCGGAAGGCCGGCCAACGTAAAGTAACCTTCACCGTCGGCCTGCGTCACGTAGAAGGCATCGGCGGATAAGGAGTTCACGGGGGAAGCCGATACGGTCGCAGACACACCCGCGCGATAGTCGGCGTCAAGTACGCGGCCGGTGATCCGGCGGCTGTTTTGCACGGTTATGTCGAGGCCTATGAGTGATCCACTAGCGGGTACGGTCACCTGGCCCCACACGGCAGGCAGATAGCCCTGGACCGACACATCGTAGGTTCCCGCCGGCACTTTGAAGATGCTAAATGAGCCATCATACCAGGACTGGCTCAGGAAGGTCTGGGAGGTATCGCGGTTCCGCAAGGTCAGCGTGGTCATCGCCAGCGGCTGGCCGGTGCCATCGAGTCTGAGCTTCCCACGCACGTTCGCGGGCCCCATGAACGTCATCTCGCGGCGAATCATGTAGCCCAGAATGTCGGTGACCAGACGGGATCCGACACCGTAGCTGTACATCTCGTTGGAGGCCTGGACCAGCGCGGCGCTGTATTCGGCAACGGAGCTGCCGATCCGCGACCGGACTGCGGCCCAAGCGGCGTCCCAGAGTGGGTGTGGGTTGGCCGGACGCAGCAGTTGCAGCATGCTGTCCCAATCGATGGTGTCGGTAGAATCGCCGCTCTTGGAGAGCAGGATGAACTCGGGGAAGTCACTCTGTGTGCTCGCATTGAGCGGAATGGAGAACCGCTGGCCCGGACGGATGACACTGCCGGCCAGTTCGCCGGGGGGCAGGCCAAGCACCATCAGCGACCCTGCCGGTGAATCCGAGCCATCTCCCCACACCGTGCTCTGGGAATCGGCCTGGAGGATCAGAAGAGGTACCGCAAGGTCCGCATCACCGGTGTTGCTGATCTCAATGGAACTGCGGAATCGCCGGCCGACTCGCACACCAGTGGGCATGATGAGGCGGGCCTCGAGCCGGCCGCCCTGACCCGCGGTGATGGTGAACGCGTCGTCCAGTTGCCGTGTCTGGCCGTCCTGTTCGATGGCTACGCTGTAGAGGTCAGGGGCAGCGTCGTGCAGGTCAAACTCCGCCATAGCGTGAGCCGAATCGGACACCTGCACGCTCTGCGCCAGCAGCGAGGTATCGCCGCGATTGAGGCGAACGCTCATGCCCGAACTGAAGCCGGATCCGATCAACGGAATCGTCGCCCTGCTCGTGTTTCCCGCCATCGCCAGTCCCAGAGAATCCAACTCCAGGTTGGCACTTCGCGCCGTCAGGACAAAGCCGAGATCCGCCTGGCTGAAGGACTCAGGCACTGCAAACAGGTAGACCGTGCGGGACCGGTCGACGCTGGCTGGGATTGCCATGGCGACGCTCGCCGTCCATTCGATGCTCTGGAGGTCGAAATCCTGCGAGGTGGGCATGGAATCGAAGCCCACGTAGAGCCGGGTTCGCCCTGTTGCGGCATTGCTTTGGAGCGTGACCAGAACCTGCGTGGCTGCTGGCTGGAGGAACTTGATCCAGACCGGGGCTGCGGGAGTCCGGTATGCACTCTCGAGGGGTGTTCCCAGCGAGAGATCTGGCACGTGGAGAATCACGGGCGCCGAGAGCGGCCCGTTGTTGTTGACCTGATTCTCGAAGACCTCGCCGCGGCAATTGGCGACGATCTGCCACCGCCACATGCCCTCGGTCCCGCCTGGGACAGTGACCGATGCCTCAAAATCGGCCGACTCACCCGGATCCAGGACCTTGCTGACTTGGGGCTCGCCGGCAATGAGAATGGTTTGGCCCCGGCTTGGAGAGTCGGCAACCAGTTGGATGCGGTCGTGCCAGGTTCCGCTCAACGTGGCAGATCCGCTGTTGGTCTCGCGCCATCGCACGGTGACCGTCTGTCCGGCCGTTAAGGCTTGGGAGCCTTCGACCGACTCGACAAGCAAGTCCGAATCTGCAGCGGTCGTTCGGACGAACTCGAAGGCGCCGATGTCCGGGGGCAGCGTCGTGCCCGGGATCGGAGTGCCCGTGTTGGTTGCCCGTGGATCATCGTATCGCGGGAATCCCGAGGCATCGGTTTGCGGGGCAAAGGAGCCGTCGCCGGCGTCGATCATCAACGAGCCGTACTGTAAGCGATAGTTTCCGGTCTCTGCGTCGGCGAACCTGGGGTCCACCGACAGATTGCCGTTCAGGCCGGTTTGGTCAACAATCTGGTCGTAGTTCTTGCCTGTTGCAGACCAGATGTTGTTGCTGATGAGAATAAGCGGCGTGTCACCCGCTGCGACGGGGGCCTTAAGCCCGATATCACGGCTATTGCTGACGATCGTGTTAACAATCTCGACTGAGCTCTGATAGGGAATATCAATGCCGACGGCATTGTGGTCGAGCGTGCAGTTGACCAGACGAGCACTCGACACGTATGCGGCGCTGAAGCCGACGCGACAATCTGTAATCGTGGTGTTGCAGATATCCGCTCGAGTGGCTGGGCTCGAATCGATTCCAATGCCAAGATACCAGGAGCTACGGATGATGCTGTTGGAAATCACCAATGAGCCTTTTGCGGCGACAGCAGAATACGACCATTCGCCAATATAGGGGTGGTACCCGCCAGCATAGAGTACCTGGACCTGGTTCAGAGTTCCGCGGCCGATGATGTGCAGACCGCCCCAGTCTCCGGCCGCCGGTGAGGTGGCATCTCCGTCGCCATTGGTATCGCCGCCGGCCGTGTCATCGGCAACGGAGGTGAAGATGATCGGAAGCCCCGCGGATCCTTCGGCGAGTATTTGACCCGAAGGAATCGCTCCATTGACGCCACTCACATCGATGGCCGCGTTGCGATCGAACTTGACGATTGCACCGGGTTGGATGATCAGATTGAGCCCGGCGGGAACGACGATGTCGCCGGTAACGTGATGAACCGTACCGCTCGCCCAGACTTCGCTGCCGGTCAGCGTGCCGCTATGTGTTGTGCCGATGTACCGGGTTTCGACGAACGGGGTGATCAGGAACTGCCCGCCAGTGACTATTACTCCATTGCAGTCGCCGGGCACGGGTTGGCTGACCGAGCCATCCAAGTTGGTGTCGCCACCGGCGCTGTCGTCGGACAGGTAGGTGAAGATAATGGGCGACCCGGAAGCACCCAGGGCTTCCAGTACGCTGTTGGCCTGCACTTGAATGCTGGCATCTTTGCCGAGCTTCACGACCGTGCCGGGTGCGATCGTTACGTGCACGCCGGCCGCAATCGCGAGGGCTCCTGCAATCACGTGCACGCGATCGGCTGTCCAGGTCTGGTCGCTGGTCACGGGCGTGCTGTGCCAGGCTACTGAATTGTTTACCAGAACCTCTCGGGTGCTGTGTGCGATCAACTCGCCCGCACCGTTGCGCAACACGGCATCAAGATCGTACACGCCGTCAGCCAGCGGGGCGATATCCCAGTTCCATGTGCAGCCGCCGTTGGACAGGGGCACGCCCGTCACCAGGGACACCGATTCTCCATTGCGAGAGGCTATCACATCGACCGTGGTGGTGACTTGATCGGCACGCAGTGCCGACCAGCTCGCAAAGGCTTGGCCGCTCGCGTACGGTGGGCATTCCCAGGTCAGACTCGGCTGCGGCCCGACGTAGCGGTCGTTGACGACGGCGGACCCGGCGCCTGCGGTGACATCGCTGTCCACATGGATATTGGCAATCGGCAGCGTCATGATGCCGCTGGTCTGGATCGCCACCCGCCCTCCGGCTCCCCAGTTGCCGCAGTTGCCCGATTGATTGCCGCCGTTGGCTCGGATGATTCCGGTGCCTCCAATGCCCCCGGCCGTGATGAACACGGATCCCCCAGAGCCTCCACCATCTCCCCAACTCACGCCGTTCGCTCCGCTTGCGGTGATGATCCCGTCGAGCGTGAAGTCCTGGGCCACATGTACGGTAATCGCGCCTCCGCCCGCACCGCCACCTGCGCCCGAGTACCCGCCGCCTCCTCCGGAGCCCAGATCCACGGGCGTGACGGCCGAACCGTATGTCGGTCCACCTGCGAGTGGGCCCGTCGTGCCTCCCGCGACCCCGTGTCCCGCGCCGGTACCTGTCAGCCCGTTTCCTGCTGAGCCGCCTCCAGGCCCGCTTCCGGGTTTTGCCGGGGTACCACCGGCGTATCCTTGCCCATCCGCGGTGATGACGGAATCGGCTCCCAGTGTCATCCGGCCCGCCGTCAATTCAACGCCTACGCCTGCCCAGGCCCCATTCACCTGTGTGGTGCGATCTTTGCTTTGCAGGGTAAGCGTTGAATGGCCCGTGATATTGAAATCGCCGGCCGCGACGATTTGGGATCCGCCGCCGATCACGATGATGGCATCCACCACGTTGATGGAGCCCTCCGACGTCAGCGTTGCTCCTTCGCCGATCGTCAGGGTTCCTGGGCCGATATCAATGCGAGAAAACGTCAGTTGGCTTCCGGGGTCCACCACAAAGCTGTTGTAGACGCTCAGTCCCGGGTTCGCTGTGGACGTGTCGAGGAACGCCAGCGTACCTGCGCCAGCCCCGGAGCCGCCCGCAACTGTGGATGTGCCAGATCCGCTGAAGGAGTCGCTGGTCTGATAACGCACGAGGATACGTCCGCCGCCGCCACTCCAACCGCCGATCCCATTGCGATCGCCGCCCTTGGCCTCAAAGTGCCCGCCTCCGCTCAAGGCCCCGGTGGTGACGAAAATCGATCCGCCCGAGCCACCGCCGCCTGAACCTCCCTCGCCCGCGGCGCCATTGGCGCTCATCACGCCGTCCAGCACGAGTGTCGACGCGTGAAGGTCGATGGCCCCGCCGCCGCTCCCACCGGGAATGCCATCGCCGGTACCACCGGCACCACCAGAACCCAGGTCAACCGGTTCAAAGGCCGAACCGTAGGTGACGTCAGAGATCGGCGCATCTGACGACGCAGCACCCCGGCCTCCATAGCTCCCGCCGGAGGGGTTCCCTGCCCAGTCGCAAACGCCCCCACCCGGACCGCTACCCGAGGCAGCGTAGATTCCACCCGTGTAGCCCTGTCCGTCGGCGTTGACCCGTGAATCCGCTGAGATCTCGATGCGGGATGCGTTGATCTTCACACCAACGCCGCGCCACGTCCCGTCTACCTGTCCCGTGCGATTGGCACCCAGCGCATAGAGTGTTGAGCCAGCTGTGACGCGGAGCGTTCCATCCACGTTTAACGTGGTCCCGCCGCCAACGTAAAGCGAACTGCCGATAACTGTGACTGACGAATACGTGTATTCGGCGTTCGTATCTAACACGAAACTGCTGACAACACGCAATGCCGGATGTTCAGATGATAGATCGAAGAACGCGCCCGTTCCCGGCTGGCCAACACTGTTGCCGGTTCCACCCTGGACGCTGCTGGTCGCAAAGCCCGTGAATCCGCCGTCGAGGGTGTAGTACACGGCCAGTCTTCCCCCGCTTCCACCTCCGCCGCGGCCAGTCATGCTGCTGCCACCGTCAGCCTGAAATCTCCCGCTACCCAGGAGTGTGCCTGCTGTCACGTAGATGCTGCCGCCCGAGCCGCCGCCTTCGCCGCGGCCGGTGTTCATGCTCTGGCCATTGGCGGTAATCGCCCCGTCCATCTGCAGGGTCCCGGAAACCGTCAGACGAATGGCGCCACCGCCGGCTCCGCCTTGGCCGCCGCCCAAACCGTCATAGCCGCCACCGCCGCTGCCGATCTCCGTCGGGGTGAACGGGTTGCCGTATGGCGTCGTGATCGCAGTGCCCCAGGATGCGTTACCGCCCGCACTGCCGTAGGTCCCACCGGCATTGCCTGGGCCGCCGCCCGGCCCATAACCATCGCCATCAACGCCGCCGCGGTATCCCTGTGCATCAGCATTGATCGTCGATCCGGCTTCGATCGTCACATTAGCGGCCTGTATCGATCCGCCAACGCCGGCCCACTGTCCATCCACCTGTCCATCGGTGTTCTGGCTCTGCACCAAGAGTGTCGAATTTCCCGTTATCAGGAGACTACCGCTGGCATTGAGGCTCGCCCCGCCAGACAGCGTGAAAGTCGATCCACCGCCGATCATCAGATCGGTCACGTTCATCGGCGCACTGGCTGTCAACGTCAGGGTGCCGCCGCTGAGTACCAGTGACTCGCCTGCCGTGAGGCTGCGGACTGTGTCAGTGCCGCTGCGATGTGTCACCGTGAGGCTCACGCCGGGGCGATCGATGATTACGTCATCGAAGGCTGTTGGCACACTTCCGGTGCTCCAGTTATTCCCGTCATCCCAGAAGCCGCTGGAATCGGCAATCCATGCAACCGACGCCAGGAGCAATCGCTGCTCCAGAAGTTCTGCACCGATAGGTGTTCGCCGCCAATTGGTAGATTGCTGCAGATACGCACGCCGCCGGCCGGGCACTCGCCCGGCTCGCCGCTTCTTGGATGACATGTCCCAAGCTCCTTCCCATGACAGCGACGAGTGCTACACCCACGGCGGCCGAGCCCGGATTCGCTTTTGGCCTCATTTACACCATCGCATGCCCGATTGCAGATAGCTGATTCCGGAATTGTCGATACTTTAGTTTACCCACGGGCGGGGCACGATGGAAGTGTAGCTCTTCCGGCGACCAGAGATGTCCAGCGTGCCTGTGATCTCACGACCAGTAAAGTGATGCGGTCGGCTTACGACACGCAGTTCGCCGGGGTGAGTTCATCGGCGTGTTGCGTGGCAGCCTGAATCGCTGTTGTGCGGCTGCGGGTGGGTTCGGAATCGTGTAGCTGAGTCTCCCGGAGTGCCGACGCCGTTGTCGGAAGGATGGTTGTCAGATTGTGCAGGTACATTGCAGAGTTCCGGGGCTTGTAGTCTGCCTCGGCGATGCCATATGCCCTCAATACATCCGCTCTCCCGGTACATGACGACCGCGGAGCATCGCACCGGGGAAGATTGGTGCCACGCAGATGTTGCTCTCGGACGTACCTGTCCCGTAGTTGATGACCGTCTTGCAGATGGCCAACACAGGGGGATTCGCCGCCAGGATGGCGTCGCCGGTGGCTAATGGCCTTCCAGATGTTGAGGAAGTGGTGATAATCGCGGTTGCCAGACGAGGAGACACCAGATTACCTGCCTGGTCTGTCCAGATGGTCGGTATGGCAGAGCGGTGATCTTGGGCGTGCGGATCGAGCCTTCGGAGAAACAGACATTGAAACCAATTCTTGGAAAATGAGGAGGACAGAATGAGAACAGCACTGATGACGGTTGCCGGCATCCTCGCGTTCGCTGTCGCTACGTGGGCCACCGAGTTTCATGTGGCTACCAATGGCAAGGACTCCAACCCCGGCACACCGGGGTCGCCGCTGCGTACGATTCAGCGGGGTGCGGAGTTGGCGCAGCCGGGCGATGTGATCACCGTACACGAGGGCGTT
>JBLNDH010000030.1:0-2917 GCA_050261455.1 Bacillota bacterium | reverse complement strand
AGGTCTATGGCCAAACCCTGGCCGTAGACCACATCAGTTTCGAAGTGCCCGAAGGGCAGATCGTGGGATTCCTCGGCCCCAACGGCGCCGGAAAATCCACCACGCTGCGCATGCTGACCTGCTACCTGCCGCCCACCAGCGGCACCGCCACGGTCGCCGGGTTTGACATCTTCCACCAATCCGAACAGGTCCGCGAGCGTCTCGGGTATTTGCCCGAAAGCTGCCCCTTGTACGGCGAAATGAAGGTGGAGGAATACCTCGACTTCCGTGCCCAGTTGCGCGGCATGGACCGCCAGCGCCGCAAGCAGCGCATCAGCTACGTGCTGGAACGCTGCTGGCTGACGCACGTCCGCCGCAAGACCATCGCGCATCTGTCCAAGGGGTATCGCCAGCGCGTTGGCCTGGCCGATGCCCTGCTGCACAACCCGCCGGTGCTGATCCTTGACGAGCCGACGATCGGCCTGGACCCCACCCAGATTCGCGAGACCCGCAAACTCATCAAGGAACTGGGCGGCCAGCATACCGTCATCATCTCCACCCACATCCTGCCCGAAGTCGAAGCGGTCTGCGATCGCGCCATCGTGATCGCCGGCGGCAAGGTCGTCGCTCAGGGCACCCCTGATGAGCTCCGCGACAGCCGCCGCATGCAGGCCCGCATCCTCGTCGAATGCCGCGCTCCCGCCGACGACCTGCAGATGACGCTTCAGCATGTCAGCGGCGTGCGCGAGGTCGAAGTCCTAAGCAATGGCGACTCCGACAAGCAATACACCGTCGCCGCCCTCCGCGCCAAAGACGGCTACGACATCCGCGAGGAAGTCGCCCGCACCGTCATCCAGCGCGGCTGGCCGTTGCGGGAAATCCGCCTGGAGCATGCCACCCTGGAGGAGTTCTTCGTGCAAGTGACGGCCAATCAGGCTATGGCCAAAACGGAAGGCGGTGTCGCATGAAACGCGCATCCGTAATCGCCCAACGCGAATTAAGCAGCTATTTCTACTCGCCCATCGCCTATGTCGCGATGACGTTGTTCCTCTTCGCCAGCGGCTTCCTTTTCTGGAGCGACTTCCGCCCCGGGCAGATCGCTGCCATGCGATCCATCTTCGAATGGATGGTCTGGCTGCTGGTCTTCATCATCCCCGTCCTCAGCATGGGGCTGATGTCCCAGGAGTGGTCCGGCGGCACCATCGAGACCCTCATGACCGCCCCTGTTCACGAATCCGATGTCATCGTCGGCAAATTCCTCGGCTCGCTGGGGTTCTTCTCGGTCATGCTCTCGCCGACCCTGCTCTACGTCATCATGCTGATGCTCTACAGCCGGCCGACCTTCGACTTCGGGCCGATCGTCTCCGGCTACCTCGGCATCCTCCTGGTCGGCGCGTTCTTCATCGCCATCGGCCTGTTCTGTTCGTCGCTGACCCGCAGCCAGGTTGTCGCCGCCGTCTCTTCCGCGACGATCCTGTTCCTGGTTACCATCCTCCCCAAATGGGCCAGTGAGAAGGCGACCCTCCCCCAGTTCTGGCGCATGTTCGCCGACCAGCTCGTCTTCCGCCGATACTCCGATTTCAGCCGCGGCGTCGTCGATACCGGACACCTGATCTTTTTCATCGCCGCGACCGCTTTGTTCCTCTTCCTCAGCGTGAAGGTCCTCGAATCGCGCCGCTGGAAATAGAAAGCGGTTTCCCAACCCCCACCCGGGTGCTGAGCGTAGCGAAGCCCCGGATTTCTCCCGGGTTCTGAAACCGTTGGTAATGGACTTTTGAATTCTGAATTCTGATCTGAGGCATGGCTATGGCCGATACGAAAACGCTCACCTCCAAGCCTGAGACGCAAAAGCAGCGCTGGGTGAAGTACGGCGCCAACGTGGCGGCGGTCTCGCTCATCGTGACTGTGCTGGTGGTCCTGGTGATTTGGCTTGGCCAGATCACCAACCGCCGTCTGGATCTGACCCGCTCCCGGCTCTACAGTCTCAAGCCGCAGACCCTCAACGTCATCCAGAACAACCAGGTCCCCGTCAAAATCATCAGCCTCTATACGCGGACCAAGCCCCAGCAGCTCGACTCCGACGAGATGGAGGAAGAGGACGCTGCACCGGTTGATCGCGTTCAGCCCGTCGCTGACCTTCTCGAAGAGTACAAGCGCAAGGGCAAGAACATCGACATTGAGACCATCGATCCCGTTGAGCAGCCCACCAAGGTTGATCAGCTCATCGAAGAGGTCACCTGGAAATATGGCGGCGAAGTCAAGAAGTACAAAGCCGTCATGGACGATTATCCCGCCATCTACGACCAGCTCAGCAAGATGGCCGCCGACGAGTCCGACAAAGTCAATAAGCTGCCTTTGAAGAAGATCACCAGCCAGGACCTGGCCGTCACCGCGGTTGTCACCATCGCCACGGTCCGCAATCTCCCCAAGTATCTCGAAGACACCCACAAGGCCGTGGATAAGGCCCTCAAGCAGCGTCCACCCGACTATAAAGGTGGCGTTGAAACCCTCGAACGCGACATGGCCGAGCTCTTGCTGAACCTCGGCAAGATCCTCGAGGACTTCGGCCGACAAAAAGACGATGCCAAAGTTCCCCAGGAAATCCGCACCTACATGGCCGAGAGCCTCCCACGCTACGAAGCCATGCAGAAGCTGGCCCAGAATCTGACCAAACGCATCAGCGAACTGGGCAAGCTCAAACTGGATGACCTGAAGCAGAGCCTCAAGGCCAAGAACACTATCCTGGTCATGGGCCCGGATGACATGCGCGTTCTCCCTTTCGATCGCGTCTGGGAGAAGCCCGACGAGATGCGCGGCTTCTCGCCCGATGGCAAAGTCAAGCGCCGCTTCGCCGGCGAACGCCAGGTCACCAGCGCCCTCCTGGCCCTGACCAACAAGGGCAAGTCCAAGGTTGTTTTCATCCGGCCCGGCGGCGCAC
>JBLNDH010000029.1:0-23688 GCA_050261455.1 Bacillota bacterium | reverse complement strand
GTGTGGACGATGCGCATACGAAGCCTCCATATATTCGGGGGTGTTGCGCGGAAAGGGGGGAGGGGGCGCAACGCGGGGGAGGAAAATGTGGGCTGGCGGAGCGGGATCGCGGAAAATGGGGCGAGAATTTCCCGGCCAGCGCAACGGTTGGTGGGCGCGCGACAGGGAGCGCGGTGGGGGGGGCTTGCCGAGGACGGTGAACAAAGGAGAATGGACAACGGGCACGTTGGAATCGCGACAAGCTACCCCATCCAAGCGGCCCGAGTGTGTTGAAATCAAACCGATTTGTTTTAGACTACAAGACCTTCCGCCTCTGTGATGCGGTGGGTTGTTTTGGTTAATTCTCGAAAGGATAAACACTTATGCCTCTCATGACCACCAAGCCGATGTTCGACTTGGCCTACACCGGCGGCTTCGCAATCGGCGCTTTCAACGTCAACAACATGGAAATTACCCAGGGCATCATCGAGGCCTGTGCGGCCGAGAAGGCGCCCCTGATCCTCCAGATCTCCAAGGGTGCCCGCAAGTATGCCAACATGCGGTACCTGAAGCACATCATCGACGCGGCTGTCGATGAACACCCGGAGCTGCCCATCGCCATCCACCTCGACCACGGCGACACCCTCGATCTGGTCAAGGGTTGCATTAAGGACGGGTTCACCTCCGTCATGATCGACGGCTCGCATCACCCGTACGAGGAAAACGTCAAGCTTTGCAAGAGCGTGGTGGACACGGCCCATGCCGCTGGCGTGACCGTTGAAGCTGAGCTCGGCCAGCTCGGCGGTATTGAAGAAGAGGTCGTCGGCCTCAACGCCGATGACTATGAGAAGAATATCCACAAGTTCCTGACCGATCCCCAGCAGGCCGCCGACTTCTGGAAGCGGACCGGGATCGACAGCCTGGCGGTGGCCATCGGCACCAGCCACGGCGCGTACAAGTTCAAGCACGAGTGCAAGCTGGCGTTCGATCGCGTCGAGCAGATCATGAAGACCTGCCCGGGCCTTCCGCTGGTGATGCATGGTTCGTCGTCGGTGCCGGCCGAGTATGTTGATCTGATCAACAAGTACGGCGGCAAGATGCCGAACGCCAAGGGCGTTCCGGAAGAGCAGCTGCACATGGCCGCCACGAAGTATGGCGTGTGCAAGGTGAATATTGACTCCGACCTGCGGTTGGCGTTGACGGCCAAGATCCGCGAAGTCTTCGCCACCAAGCCGGGCGAATTCGATCCGCGCAACTACCTTGGGCCGGGCCGCGAAGCGATCACCAAGATCGTGAAGAGCAAGGTCAATGCCCTGAACTGCGCCGGCAAGGCCGAGATCGTTCTGAAGCAGTGGGAGAAGCTTGGGCGTCCGCTGCCGAAGTTCTACACCGGCTGCTGCTGCGGTCATTAATTTTGATCGAAGCGTGCCGAAGTGAAATGAAAAGGAGCACGGCCACATGGTCGTGCTCCTTGTTTTTGTTGAGCGTGGGGTGGGGGGAGCGTGGGGTGGGGTGAGGTGAGCCCGGCCCTGCGGGCCGCCGCTAAACGAGGGTTGCTCAGAGCGAGGGATTCTGCCCTGGTGCTATTCCCTGTGGTTAAGCATCGTCTTGATATTTCGGTATAATGCTCTGCACCGGAGGTGGCGCCTGTGGACAAGACATCCGCGTGGGTTTGCTGGACGCTGGCGATTGTGGGGTTTGGGGTTGCTCCGGCATCGGCGGAACTTCTGTCTTGTGCCAGCATCGAGGAATTGTGCATCAAGGCCGAGGTCATTCTTGAAGGGGAGCACCTGGGTGATGGCCGCGTCCGCGTCATCCAGGTCTACAAGGGGGCCGATCGGTTGGGGGATCACCCGGCGGAGATCTGGGTGGAAGAGGTGGGGAGACACTCCAAGCGGTGCGGGGAATTGTTGGGGGCTAGAGCGAATGCGGAGGTTCCGCAGATCACGGCCTCCCGGGTGGTCGTCTTCCTTACTAGCGAACTGCGGCCCTATGGCTGGCATGAGTCTGGCAGTGCCGGATTGTTCTGGTACGACGAAGAGACGTGTTACGGATATGAGCAGTTCGACAGCCCCGGCGGATACAGCTTGATACCTGGCAATTACTGGCTGCAATTTGGCAATGCCGATCTGAAGCACTCATCGCGAATACCGATCCATATCAACGTCATGCGCCGGCGGATCGAGTTGGGGCTGGCTCACTGGCTCTACTGGAAGCAGCTATTGGCCACCAAAGATCCCGGGAAGAAGGCACGGGGCCTCTCGGAGTATCTGCTGTGTCGAACCACGCCGGCGGGGTATACCGGCGGCCTGGAAGGTGAAGTCTGCGAAGAGCTGGTCAAGCTCAAAGAGGATGCCTTTCCGGTGCTGGTCAAGGTGCTAAAGAACATGCAGCCGGACGATTCGCTGGGCAGCATCCCGTATCTTCTGCGGGCCCTTTACCCGTTCTCGCCGCAGTCGGCCATTCACGATCTAAGGCGGATGCTCAAGAGCAAGCGACGGCATATTGCAGTCAATGCCGCCGAGGCACTGGTGGCCGTGTGGGATCGCGAGTCGTTTGAGGCGATCGCGGCGTTGCTTCCAGAGCGAGTTGAGCCAGGAAAGAGCGACGAGACGAAGCGGTTGCTTCGAGCTCTGTATAATCTGGATATTCGGCGAGCGATGCCGTTTATCGATCGGCTGGCGGGAGATCCCGCAGTGCGGGAGTTTCGGCAGTCGATAGTTCCGAGGTGATTGGAGCGTGCGGGGGTAAGGAGGCGCAAAGGGAGGGAAAAGGCAGGAGAGGGCGGCGGACTTGCCTTTGCATGGGGCCGTAATTCACGCACACAGGCCGGCAAGGCCTCGGCGCTATCGGCCGCGATGTCGTCGGCAGAGGCCGGCCAGGACCAGGGGAATCACCCAGGCCGTGATCGGTTCGGGGATGGGCGTCAACAGGAAGGCGTGGCTTTGGCGGATGGTTTGGCCATTTTCTTCGATCGTGACGTATCCCCAGCCGACGATCTGGCCGGCATCATTGATGTCCGTAGCGTAAGCCAGTTTCCAACCTGCTTGCGGGTCGATGAGAGTGTTCAGGTCGGCCATGCTGCCATTGCTATACAGGAACGCCTGCGTAGAGTCGAACCAGGTGGAATTGCCCGATTCATCCTGGGCATACGAGTATCCGACGATCTGCCCGACATTGTTGATGGCAGCGGGATACGAACTACGGGTTTCGGCCACCGTGCCCAGGTCAGTCAAAACGCCGTCGCTGTAAAGAAGGACGTGTGCACCACGCGTGGGAAATGGACTGACGATGCGTTCTGACACAATGGCTTGTCCTCGATCATTGATATCGCCTACGGAGCCGCTTCCCCACTGGGGTACCGAGAGGACATTCCACTTGCCGCCGCTGTACAAAGCCGGCTGCATCCAGTCTTGCATCTCGATGTCAACAGTCCCAGCGATCTGGCCCTTGTTATTGATGCGTGCGCCGGAGCTGTTGGGATATTGCGGAGTGGGAGCCCCCAGGTCGGTCATGGTGCCGTTGCTGTAGAGAAATGCATGCTGCAGGCGGTTCCATGGGTCGCTTGGGCAGTAGGAAGTGCCGACGATTTGCCCTTGGTTGTTGATGCCCCCGGCATAGCTGTCTGATCCACCCAGGGTTCCCAAATTCTGCATTTGATTGCCCTGGTAGAGAAACGCACGGAATGCATCATTGACGGTCTTGCTGGTTCCGACGATCAGCCCGGCGTCATTGATGCCGCTGGCCGAGCTGTACGAGCCTCCCAGAGTTCCCAAATCGATCATGGCCTTGTCGGAGTAGAGAAATGCGTGAGTTTGCCCATCGGCGGTCTGCGCGGAACCAACAATCTGCCCCTTGTTGTTGATGCTGGAGGCCGAACTCTCCGGCCCGCCGAGGGTGCCCAGGTCGGTGACCGTGTATTTCACATCGGCCATGGTCACAGACGCGCAGGCCAAGACCAGCCCACCGAGGACACCCACTTTGCGTGACGTTGTCATGATATGCCCACCTTGGAAGCCAGGTTGGGAAAGCGCCCTGCTTTCCCTATGGAGAACAATAACACAGTTTTATGCTCATGCCAACAAAATTCGGGTATGACTTGCCATGGGGGTGGTGGGCGGAGCCCACCCTACGTTTGGCTGGGGCATGTGGCAGGTGGATGGAGCGGTTGGGGAAGAGGAGGATACGCCTGGGCCCTTCGGCCCCCGCGAAGCGAGGGGCTATGCCGCCGATGCGACGTCGCGGTGCTCCTCAGGCGTCGATGGTCCTGCCTCGGGAGCTTTTCGTTTCTTCTTTCCTTCCACGAACACTTCGACCTGCAACGGCGGCTGCTCGCTGCTGGCAGGGGGGGTGGCATCCTCCATGTGCGTGATGGCCTTCTGCAGCACTCGCCGGCTGCGTTGGACCAGTTCATCGACGCGCTGGGTGAGGCGGCGTTCGAGCCAGCCGGTCATCGTGGTGGCTTCCTGTTCCAGTGCCGCGGCTTTGGCGGCCATCTCCGCCTCTACCGCCCGGCAGATTGCGGTGGCGCGCGGCCGCAGGTCTTCCATTCGCGACATCAATTGACTCTCCCGCAGTTCGACCATCGCCTGCAACTCATCGGCCAGGTGTGCGATGCGCTGGCCAACGTGCTTCTCGGCGGTTTCCAGCTCCTTGGTGAACATGGGGCGAAGCATGCGGACTCGCTGCACGAGGTCTTCCTCGGCCTGCTCGGCCAGGGTCGTACCGGCGCGGTGCATTTCATCGACGCGCTGCTGCAACTCCAGGTTTGCTGCCAGCAGTTCACGCTGGACCTGGCTCAGGATTTCGGCCCGCTCCTGCTGGGCTTGGTTTCCCGAGGCCTGTGCGGCCTGGCGCAACTCATTTGCGCTCTGCTCAATTTCCTGGCGGAAAGAGGTCTTCAGCTTGGCCAGGATGTCCTGCGATTGGTTCTGAAATCCCTGGGTGGCTTTCTTGAGTTCGCTGTGCAATCGTTCGAAGCGTTTGGCGATGTCGGATTGGAGGGTCTGGCTGCGGGCGGTGACCCATGCCTCGGCCTCTTCCTGGGTTTGGCGCACGGTCTGACCGATCGATTCTGCCATTTGATCCGCGGCCTTTTGGAAGGTTTCCATCCGGGTCTCGACGCTGCCGGCCAGCGCGGTGACGCGGCGATCGAATTCGGCGATTTGCCGGTTGATCTGCTGTTGGCAATGTTGCTCGGCTGCCTCGGCATGGTCGTGCGTCTTTTCCTGGATGCGCTGAATCGCCTGGGCTGTTTCTTCTTCCATCCACTTCTCGAAGGCCGTCGCCTTATTCGCAAATTCTTCGGTCTTGGCGGCTAGCTGTTTCTGGGCTGATTGCAGCACCTCGGCGACGGTGGACCGGAGGGCTTCGACCTGCTCGGAGATGCGCTTGGGGAGGGTTTGTTGGATTGCGTCGGCTTGCGTCTGGCTTTCGTGAACGACTTGCCGAAGGGCATCCTCGACCGGCTTGAGATCAACCTTGGCCCGCTGCTGTAGGGAGGCCACGTTCTGCTCAAAGGTTTGCGTTGCTTTTTCCAATTGTTCGATCTGCGACTTGGCCTGTTGCATCGCCCGATCTGCGCGTGATCCGGCCTGCTCGCCCAATTCGGTGAGGAGGGAGGTTGCGGCTTCGGCGGTTTGGTTCAGACGCAGGGAGGCCTGTTCCGCCAACTGAGCAACGTGGGAGGTGGTCTTCGTGGCGGTGTCTTCCATGCGCGATTGGGCCTGTGCGGCGAGGCGTTGCAGGTTCGATGTGATCGCCTCGGCGGCCTGAGTGAGTTGCGATGTGCCCTGGTCTGCCGCCTGGGTGAGCTGAGCGGCGGCCTGGGCGATTGCCTGATTCACGTGGGCCGTTGCCTGGTCTTTGGCTTGTTCGAACTGAGCCTGGCCCAGTTCCAGGACTTCGGCCACGGCTTTCTCCGCTGCGGGGCGGAACTGAGCCAATTGGCTGATGAGGGGAAAGGCCTCGGTTGCCTGCTTTCGCAACGCCTCGAAGAGCGCCTTGAGCCCTTCCTCTGCGCGCGTCATGTTCTCCAGACGTTTGGCCAGGCGTGTTTCTGCCTGGTTGGCCTCCTCAATCCGTCCTGCCAGCCACTTATCCAGAGCGATAATGCGTTCCGCCGCCGCCGTCAGCTGCGTGGTCTGCCCTGCCGACTCACCCGACCCGGAAAGAGGATTAATATTTGCCATGCGAAGTTCCTGTAGACGCAACAACGTGTTTCCGTAACATCGTCACTCCGGTACCATTTCGATGAATCAATGGGTTTCGGATGCGCAGGCGGGGTTTGTGAGGATTACGTCGATGTCAAAATGGAATGCTCAGGACTATTGCCAGCACTCCTCGGAACAGCAGAAGTGGGCCCGCGAGTTGATCGCCAAGCTGGCCCTGCGGGGGGACGAACGCGTGCTGGATATTGGTTGCGGCGATGGCAAGGTTACTGCGGAAATCGCTCGGGAGGTTCCGCGGGGTTCGGTCGTTGGGATCGACAGCTCCGATGACATGATCCGCTTTGCCAGCGTCAATTTCCCGCCGGGATCGTACCCAAACCTGGGATTTCGCTTGCTGGATGCCAGTCACCTGGACTTTGGGGCCGAATTTGACGTGGCTTTTTCCAATGCTTGTCTGCATTGGATTTGGGATCATCGCCCCGTTTTGCGAGGCATCGCGGAGGCGCTGAAACCGGGCGGCAAGGCGCTGCTACAGATGGGAGGGGCCGGTAATGCTGGCGATATTCTAGCTATTATCGACGATCTGAAGGATGCCGAGCCGTGGGGGGCGTATCTCCGTGGCGTGACCTTTCGGTATGGGTTTCATCATCCGGATGACTACCGCCGGTGGTTGCGGGATGCCGGGTTGGAGCCTGTGCGTGTGGAACTGATCGCCAAGGACATGGTCCACCCCGGGCCGGTTGGTTTGGCTGGCTGGATTCGTACCACCTGGCATCCGTACACCCAGGCCATTCCGGAGTCGCTTCGGCAGTCGTTCATTGATGAAATCGTTCGCCGATATCTGCTGGGGCATCCGCTCGACTCGCGAGGCGATGTTCATCTGCGCATGGTTCGCCTGGAAGTGGAGGCTCTTAAGCCGGGTTAACGGTATGGGGGCGGGCTGTACGATAAATCGCGCGTGCCTTCGAACGCCGAATATGGTATATCGTATTACATAAGCGGAGGAGGACATCCTCCGGCGGAAGGCTTGTCCTTCCGGGTGTTCTTTGACAATCGGGGCCGACCGGATTCGACCGGACTGGCTAGGTTTATCGTGGCACGCCGAGGCGCACGTTGGCCGCGTTAAAAACGTGCAAAACAATAACTGCCAACAGTGATGTTGCAGGCCGGATTGGCTTCAATGCGCCGATCCGCATGGCTGCCTAAATTCGCAGCTGCGATCATGGTTGACCGCCCGTAAGATTCCATGATCGACGATTCATCGGGCTCGTCCAAAGGTGGCGCATCAGCGCCGGCGGACTAAAAAACACTGAGGCTGGGTGAAGTGAATGCTGTCGCTGGCAGTTGCTTCATCGAGATTAAAGCAGCGGATAAGCGTGTAGAGGCGGTAAATCAGTCGTCACGGGACGGGGGTTCAACTCCCCCCGGCTCCATTGCGAACAAGTTTCGCAGAATGTTGCATCGTCACGCAAAGCCCCGCAGCCAGCGGGGTTATTTGCTTTATGGGACTCGACGTCTTTTGTGCTCTGCGAGGCGTCGCGAGGCGATTCGGCGGGTTGCGGCGTCGCTTTTTGCGTCGCCTCTGTTTTACTGGTTTCTTGTGACGCCCCCAGTCCCGCAGCCTTGCTGAATAGCTCGTCGGGTACGCTGTTGGCGTAGTGTCGCCCGCTGATCGTGATACTGTGGCCGATCCATTTGGATACCGCGTACTGCGGGAAGACCATGGCCCATTCCTTCTCACAGCTTGACCGCAGGGTTTGCCAGAGCCGGGGCCATTCCTGAACGCCAGCACGCTTGCAGATCGTCCGGACTTGGCGGATAACCGCCCCCTTGCCACGAATGGTAACTAGCCGCTCCTGCCCCTCTTCCGCTTCAGCAAAGGCGTCTTGGAGAATCTTCATCAGCTTGGGAGTCACAGGCACCATACGTTGCTCGTGTCCTGCGAAATGCTCCGTCTTGGGGGAGCGGACAGTGAGCCTCGCCTGCTCCCAATCCACATCGGCCCACGTAAGCAAGTGCGTCTCACTCGGTGTTCGCAGCCCAGCGTAGCGGGCAAGGCCGAACAGCACCTTCCATTCATGATCGGGACAGGCAGCAATAACGGCGTCAATCTCCTCAGGTGTGACGTAGCGTTCAACTTTGCTTGCCGTGGCTCCGGACTTCAAATGCTCGAAGGGGGAGCGGGTGAGCAACTCGCGAGTGACGGCCTCATTGAATATGGTCTTGGCGTTGCCGCAGTGCGTTTTGACGGCAGCCTCGCTGAGCCCCTGATTCACCAGCGATTGCCGCCAGTCTGAAGCCTGATCGGGCGTGATGGTCCGCAGAGCCGTTGCGGTGTTGAAGAATGCCAGCAGCTTGGCTTTGGTCTGCTCCAGCTTGCGGCGGGATTCGGGTTTCAGATCGGTTCGGCCAGCAAGGTACTTGTCCAGCCAGGCTCCCAGACGCAGAGACTGCCGTTCCGCCACCAAATCCACCGCAGCCAGCCGGGCATACATCATATCGTCAAGCCCCGCCAGCCATCGCGATGTCTCTTCATCCATGCTCCCAGTGATGGCGGCCCCAATTAGGCTTTCCACCTTCACCTTGAAGGTTTCTGCCTGCCGCATCGTGACTTTGCCCAAGCGAAGCGTCTGTTTGGAGCCATCGCGAGCCACGAACTGGATACGCTTGCGGCCATTCGGATCATTGATGATGCTTGCCATTTTTGCTTGCCCTCGCAGCAACTATACCACACAACCCGCCATCGTGCCGAAAGTCACCCCGCAATAGCCCGCTTCCTGCGGTCGATGTATGCTCGCAAGTCGGCGGGATCATATCGGACGGAACGGCCGATCCTGACGCAAGGTACTTCCCCTGATTCAGCCAGCCCCCATAGTGTCCGCTCGCTAATAGTCAGCCTTTCGGCGGCGTCTCTTGGCGTTAAGAGTGCCTCGCCTTGGGACTGCGTTTCCGCCTGTCCCTGCCCCGAGCCATCCGATTGTCCGTTGCCGACCATGGATAGCCGCTCTTCGTACGCTTCCAACGTCGTGTTCAGCCGCTCAATCGTCCGCCTTGCCACAGCAGGAAGCCTGTTCAACTCCAGCCTCTCGATTAGATCCATTCGCATTCTCCCATGAAGCCACAACCGAAAAGCCCCCGCCCACCGTGGCAGGCGGGGGCTCGATATCGGGAACACTACAGCTTTCCGCACCGGCACAGAAACGAATCGACAAGTTCTCTTGAAGTTGCCAACCCCTTTAAGGTCGGGATCGTGGCAAGCTTCTCGCCTCGTACGCCGAACTTCACCCAGTTATAAACAGTTGCTCTGGTGAAATTCACCGAGTACTTCCGCTCCAGATACCCCGGCACACGTCCCAACGGCATGAGCAAGTTTGGTGTGTTCTGCTCTTCCATCCTATCTGCCCTCCTTCTGTTCCTGCTTCTTCTGCTTCCGCTCCAGGCTCGCATAGACCGAATCAAGCGACAGATCGCTCTGCCGCCCGTCGCCCGGTCCCTGCGTCCGCCGCTCGTTGTAGATCGTGATCAGTTTGTCAGCCTGATCGATGTCGCCGTTCTGCACCGCGTACTGAATCTCCGAACGAAGATCCTTGAGCTTGCTGCGGTAATCCGTCTTGGCCTGCTCGCGGTTCAGGTTGAAGCCTTTGCCGAAGGGGGCGTGGTAATACAGCAACTCGCCCACGGCTGGGAAATACCGCACGCTTGACAGGCCATTCTTCCCACCGCTCACGATGTCTGCCCAAGACTTGTCGATCCACTGGAGCGGCGGAGCGATGAAGTCAATCAGGGTGTCCACCGGCTTTGACCACGCCTTGGTCGTCGTGTATCGGTTTAGCCCCACCAAGCCTAGCATCGAGTCAATCGCCACATCGGGGATGTCCTCCACGGAGATCGTCTGCCCTCGCATCAGTTTCTTGATCATCTCCTTGCCCAGATTCAGCAGGGTCGTGTAGACTACGAACTTCGCCAGTGATTCCAACCCTGCCTTCCGCTGCCCCGGCGTGGCCAGCTTCCGCAATACCTCGCGGCGGAGCATATCCGTCTGCGTTACGGTGAAGGTCTTCAGTGTGTACACGATGCGGCCGTTGGGCATCCTCAGATAATGCTCTGGCATCTGGCTCAGCGTCACCGGCTGGATCTTGGTGGCGTCAAGAAACAGCAGGTACCGGGCATCTTCCGACCGGCGATCGTTGCGAAGGTCCTCCATCGTGGCATCGAATTTATCACCCAGCACCGGGCGGTATTCCTTCTCCAGCCGCTTGAAGTCCTCGGACTTGGGATTGTTCGCCGTCCGCCGGAACGCATCCCACGCGGCATTGACGCGGGTTTCCTTCCCCAGCCGGTCCATCGCCTTGAATCCCGTGATCGTCAGCACCTTGTCTGCCATGCGGGCCAGCTTGCCCACATCCTTGAATTCCTCGCCGTGATCGTGAATGCCCAGCTCCTCCATCACGATCCGATGCTCAGCCGGGGTGATGTGCATGGCCGCCATCGCACCCTTTACCGTATTGCCGACGCCGTGCGACACGGCGGTTGTCGCTAGATCCACGATCTGGTTGAGGGCCGAGGAGAACTGGCCGAGGGTGGCCATGTGGATCATCTGCCGCAGCGTCCGCGTCTTCCGGCCCATCGTCACCATGTCTGCCGCCGCCCGCGTCTGGAGCAGGCTGACCAGCTCCTCCTGCTGCTCCTTGTTCAGATGCCCAGCGTCCACCTCCCGCTGAATCATCTGGCCGATGGATGCCGCCACATCTTCCGGCTTGTCGCTCTTACCGAAGAACTTGGCCCGCTCAGCGGCGTACACCGCTCCGTCCACATAGCGGAACGCCGCCTCGAACGGATCGAGGTAGTGATCCGCCTGCTCACTGCTGATCTTCGCGATCCGCCGCTCGCGGGCGTTGGGCGTGCCGTAGCTGCCCGGCTTGCGAGGACCGTATCCTTGCAGCACGCTGTTGGCAATCTCCGCTTTCTCCTCCGCCGTCAGGAGCCGCCGGCCCTTCACCGTCTTGGCCAGCTCCCACGCCTCCTCGAAGCGTCCCTTGTCGTTGCCAAACTCGGCATCGAACGCCTTGTAATCCTTCAGGAACCGGGGCCAGTAGTTCTCGATCCGGCCAATCGTAACGCCCGCCCCCTGCATGTCCCCGATCAGGCCCTCGAACGTCTGGGCAAACGTGTCAAACGCCGGCTGAGCCTCGGCTGGAACCAACGCCTTGGCGGCGTCGAAGTTCTGATTCAGCACCGCCGTCTTGAAGGACTGGTACTTCTCCGAGTCCTTGCCGCCCAGCGATTCAGAGAGGGTCGTGGCCGCCGCCTGCAATTGGCGTTTGATCCGTTCCCGCTTGACGCCGGTATCGAATTCCATCCGCATCAGGCGGTTGTAGATCGAGGCGCTGATATCACGGATGCGGCTGGAGATCGGCGTAATCCACTCCTCTACCGTCAGCGGCACCCGCCGCTTGTGGCTCGTGCCTTCGGGGGGAGCGGCCTTGGCCGCTGAAATCCGGGCTTTTTCCGCCGCGTCCCGATAAGCGTCAATAACCCGCCCCGAGAAATCACGCCCCACCGGGACACCCGGAGGATTCTCCCGCTGACTCTTCAACGCCTGGATGGCCTCCGGCCCCCGCTTCAGGGCTTGCAAGTCTTCCTTGGCCGTAGCGATCGAAGCGGCCCGCTGCTGGCGGATCAGGGCTTTTGCTTCTTTCGGGCTCACAGCCTCGGAGACGTTGTACCCGTTCTGCTCCGCCCACCACCGCAAACGTCGATCTCCCCACAACGCCGCTTCCTTGGGCAGACGTGGCAGCTCGGTCATCGAAGTGCCCCGCTGATCCGCGACGTACTTACGCACCGAATCGAGGTTGTGAGCTTGGCCGACCTTGTAGCCGTTGGCCGTCGCCCACTTTTTCAACCGGGTAAAACTCCAATCCCGAGCCTCCGGCGGGATGGGCGGTTTGGCCTGCTGCTCCAACGTGGGCGTGCCCTGGTCGGCCAGCACCCGCAGATCCGCCGTCTTTACCTTGTGCTGCTGGCCCTGAGTGTCATAAACCCAGTGATCCCCGTTCATCTCCCGGCCGACGTACACGCCCGATAAGGTGTTGCCGCTGGCATCGGTCCACTCGACCTTGGTATTGGGGTCCACCAAGTTACCTACCCCGTTGCGACCCTGCGGCGTGATCTCCGTAGCGGGGGTGAATGTCTGGGTTTCCGCTGAATTGGCCTGCTGGGTTTGCCGCTGATCGTTGATGGCTTTGGCCAATTGCCGGCGATAGCTAGTTTCTGAAACGTCATACCCAGCCTTCTGTGCCCAGTCCTTCAGCTCGTTGAAGGACCAGTCCCGCGATTCCGGCGGGATTTCCGGCAGCGTCGGCGCGGGTGGAACAGCCGATGGTTCCGCAGTCATTTGCACGGTGGCTTGGGCTTCGGCTGGTGAGGATTCTTTCGGCACCACCGCCGTTTCGCCATTCACGGTAACGGTAGTCTCGCCCCCACGTCCACCGATCCGATTTGCCACGTCTTGAGCAAGGGTCGCATTATCCAACTGTGCTTTGGCCTCTGCCCCCAGACGATGGCTCGCCCCCAGTTCGCCGAAGGGGGCCAGCAGGGCTCCCATCACGCCAGACTGTACGACGCCTTCGCTCAACGGCTGATCAGGATTGGTACCCGCCTTGGTAATCAGGTTGTCCGCGAACTGGGTGGCAGCCTCCTCCACACCCTCGCCGGCCATCATGCCCAGTTGTCGCAACGTGTTGCCAGCCCACTTTTGCAGCTTGCCCTTGTCGCCGATTCGGATCAGTTCCGCCACGCCGGGAGTGGCCCTGGCGATCTGGGCCATCTTCGCGAAGATTTTGCCGCCGGCGTACCCCGACAATCCTTCCACCGTGCCGATGCCCGTCGCCGTAAGCAGATCCCGAGCGGCGGAGATGCTCCGCCCTTGGTCCTGCAATTCGGCGGTGTTGATGCGGCTGGAGCCGAACCCTTGTCCGCCATACCAAGCCGCCATTGCCGCCGGGTTCATGTACTTCGCGGCTGTTACTAGCTTGGCGACTTCCGCCGCCGTATTGCCCGCCCATCCACTCCAGCTTTCTGAGTTGGGGTTCAACAGCGTGCGGTACTCCTCTCGCATGTCGGCGGCGGTGTGAGGAGCGATCCAACCAATCACGTTGGTCCCGATGTCACCGAAGTTTGTCAGGGCATTCAGCCCAACGTTCTCAGCTCGCCCCAGCATGGACTCTTCCCGCTGCTGTCGTTCCTGCTTAGCCTGCCGGGCGTAGAGGTTCTGGTTGCTGAGCGTCTGCTGCCCCGCCGCCTTGCGGTAGATGTCCTGAATGGCAGCGAATTCCTGGGCGTTGAGGCGAGGCAGCCCCTTCGATTCCCGCAGGCGATTCTCGTGGGCCGCATGCAGGGAGATGAAGTCGTTCATCGTCCCCGGCGTAACGCCTGTGTCCTGAAGCCGTTGAGCCGTCTGCGGATCGGCTTCGGCCAGAATGCTTGTGACGCCGGGAATCTGCCGCTCCGCCTGCGTAATTACGGGCGAGGATCGCTCGTCATCCCACACGATGCGGGACTGCTGCGAGCCAGCGGATTGTCCCGGTTGTTGATCGTCCCAGATGATGTTCGTTGCCTGACCGCTCTGAGCGAGCAGATCATCCAGACGGATTTCCCTCCGAGGGGTCGGTTGACCACTCTGGATCTGCGAAGGGGTGGGCGAGGAAATCAGACCCCGCCGAACCGCCTCCTCATAGAGCGGCCGTTTGTTTTCCGGAAGAATCCCACGCCGATACGCCTCAGCGATCAGTTCCAACTTGGTAGGCTTCTGCGACTGTGGTGTGGCCACTGTAGCCGATTGAGCCAGTAATTGATCGAGCGGAATTCCCCGTTGCGGTGTAGCGGATTCGCGGGGTTGTATAGGCTGTCCCGTTACGACAACATCGGCTTCGGTTAGTCCCTCGTTTCGCAATAAATCGTCAAGCCTAATTGGCATTCTTTTCCTCCTCTTGCATCAGTTCATGAACGATCCGTCACCCACGCCAACTGCTCCCGAACCCGCAGCTTGAGTTGCAGGCGGGGGCGAGGGGTGGCTATCATCAGCAGCGGGCGAGACCCACTGTATTCCTTCGTATTCACCCGCCACTCTCCAGCCTAATGCACTGGAGGCGCAACTGTACGAATTGAAACGATACGATCTGGTGATCGCCAGAATGGCACTGGCTGCAAGGTAGTCCCCGAATGTGTCGCCACCTGTCCGCGATAAGGAGTCTTCGTCAACCGCCCATCGGGCGGCTTCCAGGCAACTCCGCTCGGGAGTTTCGAACGGTCGGCGGATGGCTTCGCTAGCCGCACTGGCTGTTGCTGATGTTCGATCCTTGCCTTTAAGCCACCGCCTCGCCCAGACCGCGAATCGCGGAGTTGGGTTCGTCGGCATTAGGCAGCTAATTGCAAAGCGTATACGCTGTTCGATTGTGACTCGCGGTATGGACTTTTCACGGATTGCACGGAGTTTACGGCAAGCCGCAATGAATCCATCAGTACGCACCCTGTCGCCCTCCGCCTGCCAAATGCGAGGGCTGGGAACGTCATTGACAAGGGCCGGCATCGCGAATACCGCCAGCCAGTAGTCTGTGACCGCGTGGGACCAGTACTCGCCGGAATCAGCATCTCTTCCGTAGGTCGCCCAGGTTATGACGCCCTGTTGCCACTGGAATCTATCCAGCCCCTTGCCCTCTCGATCTGTTATCACATATAGATCAGTCACTACGTTGCTCCTATATGATTGCCTGATTCAGAACACGGATGCAAAGTGTGGCCACTCGGCCTTTCGATCGCACCCACTGTTCACTCGCCTTTCTCGATGAAGTCAACTAACCATCTCGCCAGCAATTTTGCCGCATCCGGTCCATCGGAGATGATTATTACATCTTGCCGCGTCAGATCCATCTGACCAGTCAAGGGGCCACCGCTGCATTGCGTGATCAGCGTTTCTATCTCGCCCGGCAGGCACCGGAGCTTTCGGGCGAGGAAGATTGTGATTAGGCCCAGACGGGGGTTTGGCACAAGCAGCGTTTCGAAGTCTGCTCCGGCGGTGCCGGCGTAGTGCTCGGATTCCAGGCGATGGGTGAACCGGCCTCGATCCTGCGACGGGCCGGCCACGATGACCCACCACTGCCGCGAATCCAGCCGTGCCTTGATGAGTTGCCGCATTCCTTCGGTGTCCAGCAGTGAAAGGCCATTGGCCAGCCTCAAAGATATGGGATCAAATGTACCCTGATTCATGCCTGGCCTCCTCGCTCGCCGCCTGCGATCCGGCGTCGCGTGTACCGGGGCGGCATCGGCCGGGATGACCGGGTACCGTTCCCGTTGTCAGAACCTTCATCCTTCGGACGCTGGGTTAGAAGAGACGGGGTTTCGACCGTCCCTACCGTCCCCATCGTCCCCCGGCTGCCATATCGCTTGTTGGAGTCAGTACTTATGGCGGGATGGTCCGGGATGGCCCTACCGTCCCCGGATCGTCCCCCGACCGTCCCCATACCGTCCCCCTTCGCTGCCGCACCGTCCCCGTACCGTCCCCCTGAATCCGCGTTCTCGGGGTCAAAAACGCGGTTTAGGGACGGTGGGGACGATGGGGACGGTGTTTCCGCTACCCGTTCTAGTGTGATCAGCCGGGACCGCTTACCGCCTGACCTGCCGCCCGATTCCCGATCATCCATGACAACTTTGATACCCAGCCTCCGCAACGCCGGTGCGATCCGCCGAACACTGCCAGACATTGCCCTGGGGGTCTGGGGCCAGCACCGCCCTTGGCGAATGCCCCGATATTCCGACTGCGGTCCGTCGAATTCAGCCATTAGGTCCGTGGCCGTCCCTTGCCATCGTTGCCGCTTCTCCATGAGGGCCAGGATGGCAGGACCGATAGCGCTGGCTTCGATCGCCAATTCAACGGCCGCATCGGAATTGCCGCCGTAGGCTCTCAGGAATTCGCCGGCCGGCCACGGCAAGGCGGGCTCTGCCGCCACGATCCATTCCGCAAAGTCCGCCATGCGGGGACGCCTGGCCAGTGTCACCGTGGGCAGGTTGGCCAGCGCTTCGGCAACAGCATCCAAAATGGCTCCCAAAACGCGGGGCCGAACCCGCTCATACTCACGCCACAGTCCCGACTCAGACTTACGGGCCTCCTCCGGGATCGGCGGCAGGGAGAGCACGATACTGCGTTCAAGCAGATCGGGTCGCGTGGCCAGATCTTCAATGCCGTTGATCAACAGGGGCCGTGTTGCGTTGAACAGCTTCTCCTGATCGTCGGCGTACAACTCGCGTGTGGCGAAGCCTCCGCCTGTCGCCAGTCGGCAGAGGGAATCCGACAGAGCCGGCGGAATCGTGGACAGGTTATCGAATCCTGGCACCCACGAATTCGTCGCCGCTATCATGAGATCCCGATCGTCCTTCGGCGCCGCCCGCAAGTCCGCCTCATTGGGGTCAACGAGCCCTCGCATCATTCGGCCTAGTGTGGTCTTGGCCGTGCCCTGTTCGCCATTGATAATAAGAATTGGATACGGCCCCTGTGGGCGGAACGCACTCACCAGCCACGCGACGGCCAACACCCAGATTGTCTCCTCGCTGGCGTTGATCAACGGCCGCAATTCGCTGATGCTGCCGCCGCGAACCGGTCTGGGCAAGGCCTGCATACCCCGGCGGCGGACGAACCGCACGGACGGGTTAGCTTCGACATTCCAGCCTTCCCGCGTGATCTTCACCGCCTCCCAGCGTTCGTTGCCCAAGTCCAGGTAAATGGCTTCCTCATGCCTGGCGATTCGAACCGCTACCGGGTGTGAGAGCCCCTCATACATCGCCTTGCCTTCCAACACGGCAAGAGCATCCTGCATCGCTTGCGATCCGGGAGCCTTGTGGTACTCCTCCCAGAACTGCCGGCTGAGCCACAATCGGAATTGCTTGCCCCGCAGAGCGTGCGTCTCGCGGTGAACGCCTTCACTATCCGCCACTGCGATTGTGGCGTAACCCGTGTCGCCGTCGTGGAACAATTCCGCATGGGCTGCCAGATCAACAAGAGTTTGCGATTGGGAGCCTCTTTCCTCGTGCTTCCCCTCGCCAGCATCGCCGCCCGTGTCTGCCGCCGCTTGCGTAGGATCGAAGGATGGGGCTTGTTCTGCCGACTCCGTCAGTTCCTCGGCAGTGCCGCCAGCGTCAAACCAGTCGCTGACGTCTTTCACGTACTCGCCAGGCATTTCCAACACCCGCACATCGCGAGCGATGCCGTGCAGCGACTTGGCCACTTTTGCGGCATGCTTGCGGCCCGGCGTGTCCTTGTCGGCGATGATGCACACCCGGCGATTCCGCAAGTCCTCGTTGTATTCCGAGAGCCACTTGCCAGCCCCTCCAACGTTGCACGTTGCGGTGAGCCCAGCCCGCGCCAGCCGCTCCACGTCCTTTTCTCCTTCCGCAACGAACACCCACGCTTCTGGGTTGGCAGCGATCAACTCAGGCAAGCGGTAGAGCACCCGCCGCGCTTCCCGCATGTCCCAGATCCAACCACCTTTCCCGTCGGGCCGTCGTTGGCGGAAGTCCTTTGGCTCGTACCGCACCACTTCATACAGAAGCTCGCCGTCCCTCTCGCGGTAGCGGTATTCCTCAACAATGCGGCGTGGATCATCGCCCTTGGTGCTCCGGGGCGGTTTGCCTTTTGGTGGGAACAAGTCCCGCGACGAAAGCCCCAGCTCTTGGAGAACAGCTTCGGTCGTACATCCAGCTTGGCACTTCAGCAGGGCCCGGCCATCTTCACCCTGACCAATGCACAGCGAGGCTTTGCCGTCATCATGTGCGGGGCAGCGTCCTTGCCACTCGGTGGGATTAGTCTGTTGCACGGCATTCTCTGAGCCGTGATACTCTCGCAGCTTGCCTAGTACCCGTTGCACTGCTAGTGATGGCGAGGCCTTGCCCGCAGGCTGTGGCTTGGTTGCGGGTGGCTTCCTGGTTCCTCGCCAAAGCTGAAGCCTCGCGGTCATGGCGGCTACCCTGCTTGAGTCGAGCAGTCCTTCGAGACGGCTACTCATTGCTACCCCCTTTGATGGTGCGGCCCCCGAGCGCTTCCGCGACAAGCTCCAAATCGAATAGCCTCGTGCGGTGTCCTATCCGACTGGAGGGAACCTTTCCGCGATTCGCCCACCGCCGCAGGGTATCAGCGGTGAAGGGCAGCCCCAATGCTTCCACCGTCTGCTTTGCGTTTCCAAACTTACGGGGTCCACTCATGCTTTGCCTTTCTGAAAATCCCTTAACTTTCCATTGACGCCGTGTCGATTCGTAAGGTATACTTATACCGTCATCGTAAAGTAGCCTCCTTTCGGTCATGGCCAGTTTCATAGGTGATGCTGCGCGCACGACCTATCGGCCAGATTGTAGTACTATGCCTCAGGGAATTGCGGCGTCAAATCGATTCCGCATTTTTCTTCCATTTCCGTCACGAATGGGCCGCCAAGATATGTCCGCTGCGGGCGTGTCAAAGTCAGAAGTGATAGTTCCCAGACCCCCCACTGTTTCGCCCCCTTCTAGACTACCTTTACAAAACCAGGCCTCTGTAGATTCCGCAACACGTCCCTGCTTGCCGCTTTTCCGATGCCCTCCGCTTCCGCTCTGCCTGCAATCCCACACACGCTAAATCTTGCCCAGCTTATCAATGCTGAGGCGTGGCCACACTCGGTCTGCCTGATTGCGTAATCATGACTGATGCCAGGAAGGCACGAAAACTGTACAATCTCAACACGCTAGTAGAGCAAGCTTAAGCCATGCGAGCGAGCGGCCGATGGTACAGGCAAAGCCACTCTTCACTCGCCGACAAGAGTACCGAACAATGATTCTCACCATGCTTGGATACATCGGTTTTTGCCTGCTGCTCTTCTGGACTGCTACCTGGATGATTGGGGTTCGTACGCGGCTTGGGTCTGGGCCGAATGTCATCTTTGGATCGCTTCTCTATACTGTGGCCGCTATGCTCCTGCCGGCGCTTGGCGCAAGCCTGCTGCATTCGTGGTGGATCATCCCTGCCGTGATGGCCCTCGCCTGTGCGAGTACCTATGTGTTCGCATATAGAACCCCGCTCCTATTCCCGCTTCTTTGGCTCGTAACCTCGATCTACGCCGAGGTGATTCGGCTGGGGATCGGCAAGGAGCGTATCGTTGCGGCTCGCAGGGAAGCTGCGTGGGAGTTCCTGGAATCCCTTGTCCAGCGGGACGACGGAAGGGAGCAAGCCCCGAACCGCGAAAAGTCCGCCGCCTGAACGCCAAATGCGGATACTTCGTATCAGGGGAATGCGGGGCAACTGTTCTTTCTTACGGAAACCACCGTTCGAGATCGAAGCCGCTCCAAGGGACTACTTCAAAGGCTGTATTCCCTCTCAGGAAGACTCGCACGCTCTGGGCGGTAGCGGGTAGCGTTGACAGCAGGATCTGGCTGAAGTATCAACAATGGATGATACCGCCAGTCAAGATGGCCAGCAGGTGCCGGGCTAACCAGCAATCGGGAGCAACGCGGGATGAACTTCACGCATTACGATCTTGGGTATCTAAACGGCGGAGAGGTTGTCGAGATTGTGTTGTCGGGTAATGCTGCGAATGTCCGCCTTATGGACAGTTCGAATTTCAGCAGCTACAAAGCTGGACGCAACCACCGTTACTATGGTGGATATGTGACGCGCTCGCCCGCCCGCTTGTCGGTCCCCCATTCCGGTCACTGGCACGTGGCAGTTGACCTGGGCGGCTACGGGGGATCGGTCCGCACGGGTATCCGCGTGCTTCCTGGCGCGCTGCCGGCATTCCGAGAACCCTCGCTGGCAAGTGTGCCGTCCCTTGTCAGACCTTTGGCGTCGGACGTGCCGCCCGGGGACGACGACGGTGAGGCGAAGCAGTACGACGTGTTTATCTCGCACGCGTCCGAGGATAAGGATGAGTTGGTACGGCCGCTCGCGCACGCACTTCAGGGCCATGGTCTGAAGGTGTGGTATGATGAGTTTGAACTACGCATTGGCGACAGCCTTCGGCGCAAGATAGACAAGGGGCTGGGCGCAAGCCGGTTCGGGGTTGTCGTGCTGTCCAAGAGCTTCTTCTCGAAGGGCTGGACCAACTATGAGTTGGACGGTTTGGTGACTCGCGCGGTGTCGGGCGAGCAGATACTCCTGCCGATCTGGCATAATGTCACCAGACAGGAGGTGATTAGCTACAGCGCGTCGCTTGCCGACAAGTTGGCAAGGAGCACGGCTACCCATACGGTCGAAGAGATTGCGAAGGAAATCGCTGAGGTTATCCATGCGGCGTGATCTATCACGAGAGCGTCGTACGGCATCTGACCGATCTGCCGGGTTTTGCGTGGGCTCCCGTGAGCTGGGCTGAACGCATCTATAGGGGATGGCCACTACAGCCGCCGAACCTTGGGGCATAAGATGTGCCCCATGAAGATGCTTCTACTTGTACGTTCATCGGATGATCGGTCATGGGAAACCCGGCCGATCGAATTAAGCGAACTGCCCCGCGAAGGCGAGCACATCGCCACGAGCGATAAGCGGGATGCCGACTGGTTCCGTGTCCAGCTCGTTGCCCGCGTGCCCGAGGGCCAGGAATTCGCGGCCAAGGTCGTGTGCCAGAAGATCGGCCAGATTGAGATTCATGGGATGACACTCGCGAATCCTGCCGTGCGGCGCGAGGGAGCATCAGAACGCCGGGGCGAGTTGCTGACAGAGAGGGAGGCGGCCGAGCGAACGGGCGTATCTCGGTGGACAATCCGCAAGCTGATTGAGGGTGGCAAGCTGACTGCCATGAACTTCGGCACCCCGCGTCGGAAAATATATCGCGTCGATCCAGCCGCGTTGCTGGCGATGCAGCCGGTCCAGGCACCGACGCCAAGGGAGAGGCGACAGCGTAGGTATCACCCGACCACGCCGCAAAGCAGTGGGCCGGCTTGGCCACCGCCAGGGCACACTCGGCCCGTTCGTATAGACGAATGAAGCAAGCCGTTCGCGACTTGGGCGGATAGAGCCGCTGGCGCATCGGGTGTAGCCGGCGACATCTATTGAGCGGAAGGCATGCTGAGCGCCGAGCCGCCTTCCCTGTTGCGCCAAGCCCACTGTCCTTCACATCTCTGCCGACATCTTCAATATCTGACGGAACGGCCGAAATGTAATTGAAGATAGTAGTATATTGCTGTTGAAAAAGTAGTCAAAGTGGAATTTGTGATAGGCGGGAGTCAACTAATACAGGAATCCGGGTGGGTCCCATCCGATGCCAAGGGTCCCACCGTGCCACCCCTCGGCAGCCTCGCCATCTGACGCCAGATCATACCCGACGAATCGTGAATACGCTACTGCCCAGCAGTGTAGTGCAACGTGTACTGCGATGCAAGTTGAAGCAATGGAAAAGCAGATTTCCATTTGCCTGCCGAGCATTCATGTCGCATATTCCCCCGTGTTCGCGATGAGTGATGCGAGAGGAGAAGACGTGAAGACTGCTGAGCTACAACGGATCTTCTGGATTGCTCTGCTCGCTACCGTAGCGATGTGGTGAATGCGAAGCCCCTGTGGCGGAATTGGCAGACGCGAGAGTCTTAAAAGCTCTTGCCCGCAAGGGCGTGCCGGTTCGAGTCCGGCCAGGGGCACTGAAGAATGATCAGGGTACGTTGCGTGCGATCAGTTGAAGAGAGTGAGGGAGTCATGATGGCAGCACGTAAACAGACGGTGAAGGCGATCAGTCATACGGCCGATGAAGAGCAATGGCTATGGGAACAGGCGGCAAAGCTGGCCTACAGCCTGCAATGCGTGACTGTACCGTCAGCCCCCAGCAGCATCCGCCAGCGATTCTATGGCCGGGGTGTGTTGGAAAGCGAGTTGCTTAGGCGAATGGCAGTGCTGGTTGGTGTGACGGCGGCAGACTAAGGGAACCACTCGCCAGAGCCAGAAGATGGGAAGGGGCGCGTCGCGTGCGAGGTTTCATCTGAGAGGATCAGCATGGCGAAGCGCAACACGAAGCGGACGAATGGCAGTGAGACGATGAGCAAGGCTGAGGCGTGGATGACGGCCAAGGCAATCGAGATTGCCCACCAGATTCAGAAGGAAGTATTGCCGACTGCCCCCGATTATGTCCGCCAGGAATTCGCCCGGCCCAGCGTGGTTCGCCGGGGGATCGCTGCCCGTGTGGCGTTGCTGGCCGGTGTGACGAAGGCAGCAGAATAAGGGGACCATTCGCCAGAGCTAGAAGACGGGATGGATGGTGCGTTGTGTTGCGGGATCTCATTGAAAGAGGCGACACTGTGACGCAGACAATCGACCAGGCGACGAACGCGAAGCAGGTAATTTTCCGAATGGTGGACTCGCGTACGGGGAAGATTCGGTCACACACGCTGGCGGATTCCCTCCACTACATACGACGGCAACTTCGACGCCAGGAGACGATTCGGCGGAGAGCTACTGAAGGGTCGCATGCACAGGCCGAGGTGTAGCCGGTCGGAACATCAGGCAGGTATTGCCCTCGTGACACCCCCGTCTCTCCGGCAAGAGGCGGGGGTTTTTCTTTGGCCCTATGCTGTTCGGGGATCTGGCCAGATGATCGCTGGCGAGGATCGTTGCTTGCTTCCCTGCACGAAGGCAACCATTTCCCCAGATGCGGCAGAGAGAACAGGGGTATGGCTGGCTCGCCATCCTACGGGCTGGGCCGTGCGCCTGCGGCATTGCCCGATAGGGATAGGCTTCTGGCTCATCCGCCATTCAGATCGGGGCTGTACGTTGCAGCCAGGAGCTTTTCGCTGGCGAAGTGGGGGCGTGCATGTTGTCCCTGCGTAGATCCGGGCCGGGCTCATGGGCCATGCTGTTGGTGAGTTGCTTCGCCGTCCAGAGGAGGAGGGGTAATCGGGCACGGTCCGCATAACGCCTGCAAGACAACCCCGGGTGCATCGCCCAAACGTGGTGGGTTGAGGCTTCGGGCCGATGGTGAATCCCTCGCTTCCAGCACGACAGGCGAAGGGACACCCCGGCATTGCCAAGGGAGCCAAAGAGGATCGAGCCCCTTGGCGTAACGGGCAAGGGGGCAAAGGGCTCGTGCCCAAGGCTCAGAAAGAGGCAAACCGGGCAAGCGGAAAGTCGCCTGGCTGGTTGCGTCACAGAGACGCTGGCGGGGTGGGGTGAGACTTAGGACAGGCGAGACGGGCAAGGCTCCCGGCAGGCTGCCAGGGTGAGGTTGAGGGGCAAAGGGGAGCGACTATCAATCCTGCTTGGGTGTGGCAGCCTGGATTAGCCGGAGGATTTCGGACCGGGTTTGTTCGGGAAGGTTGGCCCATACCTTCGCCATGGCCTGCAAGCCGGGCTGATTTTGTTGCGTTATTGCGTTGGCGACACTGTGAGCGTCGGATTCTGCGTCGCTTGTTTCAGAACACCCTGTTTTTGTGGGGTTTTCTGTAATGGGACGGGGGTTCAACTCCCCCCGGCTCCATTGCGAACATGATTCGCGATCTGTTGCACCGTCACGCAAAGCCCCGCAGCCAGCGGGGTTATTTGCTTTATGGG
>JBLNDH010000028.1:0-4180 GCA_050261455.1 Bacillota bacterium | reverse complement strand
CTCGGTCAGTTCCAGCTTCATCCGAGGCTTGAAGTAGCGGTCGGCATCCGTACCGAAGGCTGCCGTGAGCCCCGGCAACTGCTGCATGGGCACGACGCAGTATTGGCACTTCTGCGTCATGTTCACCTTACCGTTGAGGCGGATGGTGGACTCGACCTTGCCCATGTGCCGGCATTCAGCCAAGCGGGCGGGCGCAGCGAAGGCGAGGATCTGTGCCTCGGCCGTGGTGCGGATGCCTTCCCATTTCTTGACCTCCTTGTCGGCTTCCATCCATTGGCCGATGCTGCCGTCCAGCGATGCATCGTTCACCGCCGGCTTCTCCGCCGATTTGCCTTTCTTCTTCTCCGTCTGCTGCGCCATTCCCGCGAGCAGCGCCAGGGGATCAATTCCGGTCGTCGTGGCTGACATAGATACCCTCCGAAATGAAACGTTCCGCCGAGGCGGAGTCTGAGAACCCATACCGACTACACTCTCATTGACCTATCCAGAATGGCCCGGGCCGCCTAACACAGATGTCCGATCCGGCCCCCACCTGGTCGAGCTTGGCGGTTCGGTATAATGGCCTTGGTGGCTACCGCGACGGCATCTGCCGTGAGGATCGAACTGGAACCCATATAGGTATTGCAATGGAAGACGCGCTCTACCGATCGCACCAGCAGCAGGTGTCGTCACTTACGGGAGGAGATGCTGTAGAACTACTCGGCACCCTCGGCGAAGAGGCGGCCACTCGGGCCGACGAGCCCGTGCTTACTCGGTTGATTGCCGAAGCTGACCGGATTCGCACAACTGTCGCGGATACATCCGAGGAACGCGCGGCTCTCGAATATTACACGGGGAATGCCCTGTCAAGTCTTCACGCCATCAGTGCTCAGGCAAACGGCACGGTATGGGCATGGGACCAGCCTAGCCTGCGGCAAGCGATCTACCGCTACCGCCGAGCGCTCATCACGGCCGCGCCCATGAGCCCGTCCGCTCGTGGCCGAGCGATTCAGACCATGGTGAATCTCGGAAATGCGATGAGCCATATCGGGCGCTCGTTCGACGCCATCGAACAATATGACCGTGCGGAGCAGCTCCACCCCCGTTTTGCAATGGCCGTTGGCAATCGGGGCTTCGCCCTTATGCACCTGGCCCGGTGGTTGTATGACCCATCGCACCGATTCCTCGCGATGCGCAAGGCTTGGAACGACATGCGGAACGCGATCGCAATGCCCGAAACGTTAGAATCGCACGCCGGCGAGGGTTTCAGACAGGCGGTTGCGCAGATTGAATCGGTGTATGGAACGGAGCAACTTCACGCCGAGCCCGACTGGCCGCAGGACCCAATCGGGGTCACGGACGACGAGCGTGTGTATCGACGCTGGTGCTATCAGCATCGTCTGTTCCTGAATGACTTGGCCGACATTCTGCCTCCGACGGTATCCGCCACGGACCCGACCTCGCTCCCATCCATCGTTTCGCCGCTAAAGTCGCCCGTGCAGTTCTACGGCCTCTTCAACCTGATGAAGCAGGAGTTTGCGACTGCTCGGTGGCTGTGCTTTAGCGGATTGACGGCATCGCAGAGCCATTTCGCTGACCGCGAGGTCCTGATCTACGACACGCTGGACTACCCATGCCACGCGGTCGCAGTGGAGCAGGCTCGGATTGGGCTTCGAGCGGCGTTTTCGGTGCTCGATAAAGTCGGTTTGTTCATCAACGCTTATTGGCGGCTTGGGCATGATGAATCTCAGGTGTATTTCCGGTCCGTGTGGTTCGTGAAACGCGATCCCAAAAAGGGCCTGAGTCCCTCGCTCGCGGGATTACAGAACTGGCCGCTCCGCGGCCTTTTTGCTCTGTCTCAGGATCTCGCCGACAAGGATCTCCAGGAGGTGCTTGACCCTGCCTCGCAGTCGCTTCAGGAACTGCGACACAAGCTCGAACACCAGTTCGTAAAGGTGGTAGAGCCGATCTCACCGGCACTTGATCCGACCGCAACTCCGCGCATGCTCGCTGATCCGAAAATGGTTGTCTACCTTTCGCGCAACGATCTGGAGGCGAAGGCGATCCGCGTTCTGCAACTCGTCAGGCGAGCCTTGCTCCACCTAACGATGTCCGTCCAAGCTGAGGAAGAGCGACGAGCCCATGTGCGGGGGGATGGCCGGATTGGGGAAATTGAAATGCTCTCTGTTCCGGACGATCAGAAAAGATGAGGAGTACAGCCCGGCTTTGAGCAGACGATGTCGAGAAGAGGCACTCAGCCGCCGCCTGAGAGTGGCCCAATACGGTGCATCATCGGATCGGCGGCTGGGCGTTTCGGAATTCCATCGTGTTCTGCGAGTTCACGACAGGGGTCCTGTGCGGAATGGCCTCAGCCACGAACGCCCACGGCCTCTGCAATCGGCTTGGCTGCCACGATCCGCTCCAAGACTTCCTTTGCCTTCGGCCCTGTCGGGATGAAGTAGCGCGTCACCCAGTTGATCCGCTCGGAAAACACGCCATCCGCTTCCAGGCTCTCGCCGTGGCGGTAGTCCGGCCCGACCAGCTCGAAACGTGTCTCGCTGTTGACGCGGGATGCCTTGATGTTCCAGCCGTTGACCAGCTCAAAGCGGTGCGTGCCGGCCGCCAGCATCCCGATGACCTCCTCCAGATCGAAGTGCTGATCGGCGGCGATGCCCAGGTTGCGGAGCGTGGCGGCGATGGACTCGTTTGGGATCACACGCCCCAGCAACCGCTCCCCGTCGTCGGTCATCAGCCGGTAGACCTTGGGATTGCCCTTGAGCCGGTCCCAGATGGGCAGGACGGCCCCGGTGATCAGGTGCAGGGTCTTCTCGAAGAACTCCGGCACCACGGCCACATGCTCATCCCAGATCGCCTTGGCCCGATCGGCCGGGATGGCCTCCCAACGCTTGGCATCGAGAGTATCACCCCAGGCGATGACCTCGTATCGCTCGACCCGCTCGTGGTGAATCGGGCCGATCTGGCGAAGCATGCTGACGACCCGGCCGTTGGCGGTGTCGGTGCGGTTGTTGTCGTCGGTGAAGGCGTACAAGTGCCCGCTGAGCCGGTTGCGAGCGAAGAACTTCACCGGCTTGTTGAACGTCGCCCCTCGCACCTCCAGCAGCGACTCAAAGCTGCGGGGATGGGTGCGATGGGACAGGCGCAGCTCCACGTGCTTGGTCTGTGCCCCGGTCCGGGCATCGGTGTAGACCACCCGCTCGGCGACCTTCTTTACCTTGTCGGCCCGGATCGTCTCCATGCCCAGGTCCAGCGTGCCGTTGTCGATGGCCTGCTGTACCACGGCCTCCAGCCGCTCGGCATAGGCGTCGAACACCCGGTTCTGCATGTCGATCCACAGTGACAGGAGCCGGTTGAGGAAGCGAGTGATCGGCGGTAGTGCCTCCTTGAGATTGCCTTCGTCATCGCGCAGTGCCAGCCCGGTCTGCTGCTCGAATTCAGCCAGCGTGATGTCCTGCACGCGGTTGCGATCCAGATCGGTGTAGAAGCGATATAGGGCATCGCGGGCGTGGGTGCTTTCCAGGTTGTCGGTCTCGCGGAACAGCCCGTTGCTGCCGGCTTGGCGCTGGCCTTTCGTCAGTGCCCCCAGTTGATCCAACCGCCGGGCGATGGTCGAGATGAACCGCCGCTGGCCTTTCAGGTCCGTCGAGACGAGCTTGTACAGAGGCGGCTGCACCTGGTTGGAGCGGTGCGTGCGCCCAAAGCCCTGCACGGCGGCATCGGCAACCCACCCGGCCTGGATCAGGTAGTGAATGCGCTTACGCTGGTTGACTGCATTCTGGTCGGCGTGATAGCTGGCTCCCGTGCCGCCGGCATCCGAGAAGATCAGGATGCGCTTCTTGTCGGCCTGGAATGCCGCCACGTCCGCGATGCACTTGGCCGGAGAGCGGGTCTGCACCACCATCTTCTCCACGCCATCGACCACCATCCGCACCACGCGCCGGCTGCGCCCGGTGACTTCCGCCACCTGATCCTCGCCGAAGTGATTGAGCAGCATTTCCAGAGGGCCGTCCGGCACGCGGATGCTGGCGATCTCGTTCAGGAGCCTCTCCCGCATAGCAATGGCCTGGCGGTTCTTCACCGGGTTGCCCTTGGAGTCCGTGACCAGGCGCACACGCAGGTTGCCGTTGTCGTCCGTGTACTGCTCGTACTGGTTGACCGGGAAGCAGTGTTCGATCATCTGGAG
>JBLNDH010000027.1:0-4703 GCA_050261455.1 Bacillota bacterium | reverse complement strand
GTTCGGCGAACTGCCGCTTCAGCCCGGCCAGCGCCGCAATCCGTAAATTCGATTGAATGAGAGATCTTCGACGGCCACTGGTGAGTTGGAGTCGGCTGTACGCTTAGACTCCGACACCAGTGGCCGGTCGAAGGGCTCGATGCCTGTGCCTATAGGGGAGCGTCCGGACTGAAGGGGATCCAGTCGGTTATGTCCTTTCGGCCCCGGGGTGGCTTCCCATTTCCTTCGGCAATCAGCTCGTCCGGAGCTGGTGATCTTCTTTCACTACAACAATCCTAGTGTCTGCCCGGTCGTGGGCTTGGTTTGGGATGCAGAACTCCCCGGCGAGTTGTGCTAGTGGATCGTCGCACTCCCTTCGTCGGAGCTACGCGACGGCCCGGATCCCCCTATGGATTTGGGACCATCTCCCCATCCTGGCTCGGTAGGGGCCTGGCCCTCCCGAGCGTACGGATTAACCTCGATTTACTTCACCACACGCGTCGCAAATCGCTTGGCGACCTCCATCGCTTCCGGCAGCTTGCTGGGATCCTTGCCACCGGCTTGCGCCATCTGGGGCCGGCCACCGCCTCCGCCTCCTGCCACCTTTGCCGTTTCCCGAATCCAATCGCCTGCCTTGAGCCCCTTGGCGATCAGATCATCGCTCACCGCTGCCACGAACGTGACCTTCTCATCCTCGGCTGCTCCCAACAGGATGGCATACGAGCCCGCCTTCTTTTTCAGCGAATCCATCGCGGATCGAAGTTGCTCATCCGTTGCGCCGAGGATTTCACCTACAAGCAGCTTCCCGCCTCCCAGCGCCGGTGCATCGGCCAGGATCTTCGCCGCCGCCGCAACCGGGTCCACCTTGGCGCCGGCTCCGGACTGCAACTTCTTCTTCAATGTCCGGATTTCCTCCTGCAACGCCGCAATGCGTTTGGGCGCCTCGTCGGCCGGTGCGCTCAGCGATTGCGACACGGCTTGCAGGCTCTGCTCCATCTGCTGCACATGCTCCACGGCGCCACGCCCAGTGACGGCCGTTATCCGGCGGATCCCCTTCGCCACCGCTTCTTCCGCGATAATCTTGAAGAATCCCGCCTCGCCCGTGCGCGACAGGTGCGTGCCGCCGCAGAACTCGATGCTGTGCTCTGCCGTCGCGAGATTCGCCGGGTCCTCCACGCCAATCGCGATCACCCGCACCGGGTCCGGGTATTTCTCGCCAAACACCGCTCGCACGCCGGGGATCTGTTTGGCCTTGGCCAGCGGCATCACGGTTGCGCTGACCGGCAGGTCCGCGTAGATCTTCTCGTTGACCATCCGTTCCACGTGGGTGATCTGCTCGGCCGTCATCGCCTGGGGATGATTGAAGTCAAATCGCAGCTTGTCCGAATCAACCAGCGAGCCTTTCTGCTCAATGTGATCGCCCAGGACTTTCTTCAGGGCCCAGTTCAGCAGATGCGTCGAGGTGTGATTCCGCATCGTGTCCGACCGCCGCGCATCCACGGAAATCATCGCCCGCTGATGCGGCTCGATGTACCCTTCGCCCACCGTGCCCCAGTGCAGCACATGATCCCCCTTGCGTTCGGTGCTGGCCACGTCGAATCGACCGGTCGGCGTCTGGATCACGCCCACATCGCCCACCTGCCCGCCTTGCTCCGCATAGAACGTCGTCCGATCCAGCAGCAGCCCCGCCTGGGCATCCTCAGGCAGCCGGCCGCTCCGAACAGCTCCCTGCTCCGTCACCCACCCCAGCACGTTCGCTTCCGTGGTAAACCCCTGGTACTTGACCGAATCATCCGTGGGCTTGAACCCCGTCAGATCCACCGCCACCTGCAAATGCTGCTTGCGCCCCTGCCCGGAAACCTCCACATGCTTGGCCCACAGGCGATTGTACTCATCCATGTCCACCGACAGTTTGCGTTCCATCGCCAGTTGAACCGTCAGATCCGCCGGGAATCCCAGCGTTGCATGCAGGTTGAATGCGTCATCCCCGGAGATGATCTTGTTCCCCGCGAGCGCCTTCTGGGCAGCCTCATCGAAGATCCGCAATCCTCGTTCGATCGTCCCGAGAAAATCATTCTCTTCGCCCTTGATGACCTGGGCTACCTGCTGCGGATTGCGGCGAAGTTCCGGGAATGCATCCCCCATCTGCTCCACCAGCACCGGCACGAGCTTGTGCAGGAATGGCTCATGCAGCTTCAGCACCTGGTACCCGAATCGCACCGCCCGGCGAATGACGCTGCGCAACACCGCCCCACGCTTCTTGTTGCTCGGGACGGCTCCATCCGTGATGGCAAACGTGCTCATCCGCAGGTGGTCCGCGATGACCCGGAACGCAATATCCACCGGCTTGTCCAGTGTCCCGGTGTACTTGGCCTTGGCCAGGCTCGCGATCGCGTCCATCACCGGCTTGAAGACGTCTGTGTCATAGTTGCTGTCTTTGCCCTGAATCACCGCGCAGATACGCTCAAATCCCATCCCCGTATCCACGTGCCGGGCCGGTAGGGGGCTCAAGCGGCCATCCGCGCCTCGGTTGAACTGCATGAACACGAGGTTCCAGATCTCGATCACCCGGGGATCGCCCGCATTCACCAGCCGAGCGCCCGACTTGTCGGGCGTGCGATCGTAGTGGATTTCGCTGCACGGACCGCACGGGCCGGTATCCCCCATCTCCCAGAAGTTGTCCTTCTTGTTTCCCAGATGAATATGGTCTGGATTGATATCGGTGACCGTACGCCAGAACTCGGCCGCTTCGCGATCCGCCTCCAACCCTTCGGCGGGGTCGCCCATGAACACCGTCGCATGCAGTCGCGACTTGTCCAGCTTCCAGACATTGGTCAAAAGATCCCACGCCCAGGCGATGGCTTCCTTCTTGAAGTAATCGCCAAAGCTCCAGTTCCCCAGCATCTCAAAGAACGTGTGGTGGTATGTGTCCTTACCCACGTCGTCCAGATCGTTATGCTTCCCGCCCGCCCGGATGCATTTCTGGCTATTGGCGGCCCGAACATAACGCCGCTTCTCCACGCCCAGGAAAATCGGCTTGAACTGGTTCATCCCCGCATTGGTAAACAGCAGGGTCGGGTCGTCGATCGGGACGACGGGCGAACTCGGCACGAACGTGTGGCCGTGCTTCTGGGTGAAAAAGTCGAGGAACTGTTGGCGGATTTCTTTTGACGTCATATATAGCCGTTCTCTCCAGAGAGTCCCGAATTATTAGCGAACGGCGAAAGCTCTTCAAGCGCCGGGCCCAATGAAGAACAGGGAGCACGGCGATACGGATTCGCCGCTCCGTACTCTCCGAACCCTCCGCAGCCGGCAATAAAAAGCTTTTTCAGCCCCCTAATCCCTTGGCAATGCAATCCTCAGATCAAATGGCTGCCGCCGGATGGATTCCAGAACCTCCACTTCGGTCGCACAGAAGATCCGGGCGTTTTCTACCTTGTACTGTACAAACCGGGCCGTCACCGGCTTCTCCGGGATCAGCCGGAAGGTCGCCCCGGTGATCGTCTCCTCATCCGGCCACATGTGGTTTACCGGCAGCTCTCTCCATCGCCAGTCGGTATGCAGATACCCCACCGGGCGGTACGCCTGGCCATCCTCCGAAACCAGCACCTGCACCTTGTCCTTCACTTCCCCCTTCATCACATCCCACCAGGGATATCCATGGAAATCCATCCCGAAGCTGGCGCAGGCGGCAGGGGCCCCCAGGTCCACGGTGATGACCGGGTTCTTCTTGTCATTCCATACCAGCCCATACTGGTATGAAATTCCGCCGGCATAGGGCGGCCCCTTCACGCCGTCCGTCAACTTCTTCCCTTCCGGATCGCCCGCCCCCCAGCTCGTCTCCGAGGGACTCGAAACCGTATAGGGCTTGCCCAGGGCCAGATTCCTCCCCGCGGCGACCCACTGGCCGACGAATTTCTCGCCGCCGGCGTCCTTCCCGTCGGAATATCCATACGTCACCGGCCCGCGCGATCCCTGCAGGCTCACCGTCAACGATTCCATGATCGGATGATCTTCGCCGCCGACGTTGATGACGTATTGGCAGGGCACCTTCTCCACAAGCTGCGTATGCGAACGTTCCACCAGCGTGCGATCCTCCTGCGACTCTTTCCACTTGAACGTTACTTCCATGGGCTTGAAGGTCGCATCGGCCGGCTTGTAGTTGGCCTCCATCCGCAACGCGTAGATGGACGCCCCGGTTGGCGAGGCATCCGGCGAGTACAGCACATACTTCACCCACACCGCCCGGCATCCGCTCGGCACATCCACCGTCTCATAGTGAATCACATCCCACGGCATCTCCGTGCTGCTCAGCGTCCAACTCTTCACCCACGTCTTGCCTGCATCGAAGGAGTGCAGCAGGTCGATGTGGCTCTTGGGCGCGCGATTGGAGAACCGCCCGCCATAGGTGAGTCTCGTGATGTCGCCCGGTGCATCGAGGCGATACACCAGGTATCCATCCTCTTTGGGCTTGCTCGGGAAAATCACCCCCCGCCACCCCGAGTGCTTCTCCGACGCCGAGATGTTCTTCTCCTCGACGATCTGCTCCTTGTACTTGGTGCCCTGCAATTCCGGCCAGAAGACGATCGATTCCGCCGCCTCGCCGGTGCCCACGTAGATCGTATTCTTCCCCACATTGAGCTTCGGCTGGGTCTTTGCATTGAGATGCGTCGTGGTCGTGATGCCGACTCCCTTCAAGGTGCACCGCCCGCTCATCTGCACCT
>JBLNDH010000026.1:0-4424 GCA_050261455.1 Bacillota bacterium | reverse complement strand
GTGGATCTCATTTTCTTCCAGGGGTCGACGGGCGGAGAGGTTGAGTTCTATGCGGCTCCGGGGGCGAAGACCTCGTTTGACAGCAGTTTCAAACTCGTCGGCGATTCGGCGCACGGGGGCCTGTCGCTGGTGAGTCTTCAGGATTCGATTGGCACGAACATCCAAACGGGGATGCTGAATGTCAACGCGTCGGCGTATGTTCGCGTTCCATTTCCTGCAGTTGACCCGGCATCGCTGGATCGGCTGGTCCTGCGCATGAAATACGACGATGGGTTCGTGGCCTACCTGAATGGGCATCCGATTGCCCAAAGCGACAACATATTGTCGGCGCCGGCTTGGAACTCCAAGGCCGACTTCGCGGGGTCGGACATCGACGCTTTGACGTATGAGAGCTTCGACATCACGAACCTGAAGGATTACCTCTCGGCGAGCGGCACCAATGTGCTGGCAATCCAGGTGCTCAACGCCGCGGCTGACGACCCGGATCTTCTGGTAATTCCGGAACTGACCGGAACGCTGCGGGCCGCGCCGGATGAGACCCGATACTTCGTGGCTCCGACGCCGTGGGGGCCGAATAACACGGGCGTGGAAGACTTGGGCCCCATCATCACCAATCTGGGGCATACGCCGGCGGTGCCCAATGATGCCGACGATGTGGTGGTGACGGCGACGGTCAACCAGGCGTTGAGTCCCGTCGGCCTTGTCGAGATGCATTACCGTGTCACCTACGGCGCGGAAAAGACTGTGCTCATGTATGACGATGGCTTGCATGGAGATGGCGCGGCGGGCGACCATGTCTACGGGGCGACGATCCCGGCCAGCGTTTCCAAGAGCGGGCAGATGGTCCGCTACTATGTGACGGCGAGCGATGACGGCGGGCGGCAGTCGCGATGGCCGATGATTCCCCAGAGCGATCCGGAGCCGTGGAGCACGCGGAAGTGGCCCGAATACCAGGGATTCGTCGTATCCGATCCGACGCTGGTGACCAGTTTGCCCACGATCTACTGGTTTGCCGCCAACTACAGCGCCGCCGAGAGCCGAAGCGGCACCCGCTGCTCGGTGTACTACAATGGCGAGTTCTATGACAACGTCTTTGTCCGTGTGCGAGGCGGGTATGCCACGGGCGGCCAGAAGTTCGATTTCAACAAGGGGTATTCCTTCAGTTACGATCCGAATCTTGAGCGGGTATCGGAGATCAACCTCAATCGCCAGGGTGGCATCGCGGTTGATGACGCCTGGATTCGCCCGGTCATTGCGTTCGAAACGTATCGGGATGCCGGATGCCCGACATGCATCGCTTTGCCGGTGCGTCTGCAGAAGGGCACCGGTGCTGCCGGCGGCGAGATCCGCATCTTCATCGAACAACCGGATGATGAGTACCTCAAACGCCAGGGACTTTACGACAATGGTGCTCTCTATAAGGCGGTAAATTCCGATAACGCCGGCATGGACCCGTGGGGTTTCTCCAAGAAAACACGCGAAACCGAAGGCTATGATGATTTGCAGGAGTTGATCAATGGTCTGAAGCAGGCCGATCCCAATGCCAGAGCGAAGTTCGTCCTTGATAATGTGGACATCGCGACCTTCCTGAACTACCAGGTGGCCACCATCCTTGTGGAGGAGATGGATTCCGTTCAGAAGAACTACTATCTCTACCGCGACACTCAGGACGCCGACAATCCCAATGGAACGAACAAATGGATGATGCTGCCATGGGACAAGCATCTGACGTTTGGAAAGAATTGGGGCATTTCCGACTACCAGGCTCGCGATCCGCAGGCCCATCCCTTCTTCGGTGATCGCAAGCATCCCAAGATCGATGGCTCTTTCGCGTGGAATCTGATGATCGAGGCGGTCCTGAGTGTGCCCGTTGTCAAGCAGATGTATTTACGCCGCCTGCGGACGCTGATGGATCAATTGCTGCAACCGGCGTCCACGCCTTACGCTGATCGTTACTATGAAACGCGATTGGACGCACTCTATAACGAATTGATTGGCGATCCGAAGTTCAAGAGCACGGCCAGTGCTGTGAAGCGAGCCTTCGACGACATCAAGACCAAGTATCTGGCTGTCCGCCGTCAGCACCTGTATGTGGATCACAGTGAGAATACGGCCTACAGGGACTACGCGGGAATTCCCGCTGCCCAGGTTGGCAGCCCGACGATCACCTTCGGCGACATTGAGTTCAATCCCGCTTCGGGCAATCAGAATGAAGAGTACATCGAGCTGCGCAACCCCAATGATGTGGCGGTGGACATTTCGGCTTGGAGAATCGAGGGCGGCATTGACTACGAGATCAAGCCCGGCGTGGTGATCCCGGCCAAAGGGTCGATCTATCTTTCGCCCAACCTCGTCGCATTCAAGAATCGTACGACCGGACCTCGCGGGGGCCAGGGCCTGCTGGTGTTCGGGCCATACCCCGGACAGCTTTCGGCCCGCGGCGAAACGCTGACTCTCAAAGATGGGGCCGGGAATGTGATCAGTTCCACCGACAGCGAAGGCAATCCCACGCCTGCACAGCAGTTCCTTCGCATCACCGAGATCATGTACAACCCGCCGGATGCATCCGGCTCCCATGCGCCAGACAACGAGGAGTTCGAGTACATCGAATTGCAGAATATCTCCACAACCCAGAGCCTGAACCTCAACGGCATTGGTTTTGCCGAGGGCGTCGATTTTACATTTGGTGACGTGACTCTGCAGCCGGGCCAGTATGTGCTGGTGGTTAAGAACCGCTCCGCATTCGAATCGCGTTATGGCACGGGCCTGCCCATCGCAGGCGAGTACCCGACCAAGTACCTGGGCAACAGCAGCGATCGCATTCACCTCGTGGATGCGGCCGGTGAGAGCATTCTCGATTTCTCGTATGAGGATAGCTGGCACACGAGTACCGACCACGATGGCCGATCGCTGGTGATTGTGGATCCTGCGGCGTCTCCCTCGGCGTGGGATAGTGCCAATGGCTGGCGGCCCAGTGCGTTTAACAATGGATCGCCTGGCCAAGCCGATCCGCAAGCGAGCCAGGGATCGCCGACGGTGAGGATCATGCCGGTGCAGCCGGAGCAGCGATATACGCCCGTCGATGCGATTTCGATCGTTTTCAGCGAGCCGATTGCGGGCTTCTCCGTGTCCAGTCTGAAACTGACTTGTGATGGCATCTCGCTTCCGCTGGGCAACGGGCCGACCCTGAACACTGCCGACAATATCACTTGGGTGCTCAGGGGTTTGACTGGCCTGACCAAGGCGGGCGGGGATTACAAGTTGACCATCAACGGCTCGAGCATTATCGACAGAGAGGGGCATCCGCTGGCTGCCTCCGACAGCGAGAAGTTCACCATCGGTACATCCCCGTTGGCGGCTTCGATTGGTGCAGTCACGCCCAATCCGCGAAATATCAGCGCCGGTCCCTTCACCATTACGTTCAATCGGCCCGTGGTGCACTTTGGGATCAGCGACCTGCGGCTCACGCGTGGAGACTCGGGTAACCTCCTGACCGGCTTCGAGCGGCTGGTTACGGAAGACCACACCACCTGGCAGCTGTTTGGTGTTTCCGCCCTTACGGGCAGCACTGGCACCTATACCCTGGCGATTGATCCGGCCGCCGCGAACATTACTGACAAGGACGGCTTTGCCTTGATGACCGGCGATCAGACGACGTTTACGGTGGATGTCACGCTACCGACCGCATCTGTCGTGCCGGGGACGCCGGATCCGAAGACCGGAGTGATCGACACGGCCACCATCACCTTCAGTGAGCCGATTGCCGGCTTCGACATGGCCGACATCCAACTGCTCCGCGGCAGTGATCCGGTTTCCCTTGGAGCCGCGCCAACCCTCACGACCACCGACAACATCACCTGGACGTTAAGCGGCTTCTCCATCGTCCTGAGTCAGCTTGGTACGTACCAGTTGCTGATCAGGACTGCGGGCTCCGGCATCATCGATCAAAGTGGCAATCCTCTTGCCGCCGATGCTCGGGCCAGTTTCGTGAATAGCGTCATCTGGGGCGATTGTTCGGAGTCGGACCAGAACATCCTTCTCGTCGCCCATGCGACCGATCCCGCGACGCTCGACGTGTACATGAACTTCATGACCATGCCCGCCTATACGATTCCGCTCACTGATCTCCGCCAGATCACCATCATCACAGGCGATGCCAACGATACTGTGAGTCTGAGCGGTCCGGTTTCGATCCCGGTCCGCTTCCTGGGGGGCCGTGGGACAAACGTGCTCCGCCTGGATCTGGGGGGCGGCTCGTATACGTTCGAGCGGGATCTGGCGGAGGATACTGCCAACCTGACGCTCAGTATTCAGAATAGCCTCGTCACCTTCGCCGCCTCCCAACGCCTGGCAGCATTGAACCTTTCGGGGGGGGCCAACGCTGTGCTCGCAACCAACGCGCACGCCACCCTGGTCGCAGGCTC
>JBLNDH010000025.1:0-7890 GCA_050261455.1 Bacillota bacterium | reverse complement strand
CCGACGATATGTTCATCATCCGTGGCGTCAACGTCTTCCCCTCCCAGGTCGAAACCGCCCTCCTTGAAGTCAAGGGAACCCTCCCCCATTACCAGATCGTCCTCACCCGCGAACGCGACCTCGACCAAATGGAAGTCCGCGTCGAGGTCACCCCCGAAATCTTCAGCGACAAGATCCGCGCCATGGAAACCCTGCGCAAAAAGCTGGAAAACGCGATCGAGCACACCCTCGGCATCCGCGCTGCCGTAACACTGGTCGAACCCCGCAGCATCCAACGCAGTGAAGGCAAGGCCCGCCGCGTCCAGGACCTCCGCGTCATGAAATGAACTGACACGGCTATTGAATTGATTGCTGGCGAACCAAAGGCTGATGGAGACGGCATCATGAAACTCACACAATTGTCGCTATTCCTCGAAAACAAACCCGGCCAGGTCAAGGTGCCGTGCATTATCCTCGCGAAGGCCGGCATCAACATCGTCACCCTCTCCCTGGCCGATACCCAGCAGTTCGGCATCCTTCGCCTCATTGTCAAAGACTGGCAGAAGGCCCGCAAATTGCTCGAGGACGCCGGCTGCGTCGTCAACATCACCGAGGTCATCGCCGTTGATGTCGAAGATCGTCCCGGCGGCCTCTCTCAGCTCCTCGAGGTTTTCGAGAAGGCTCAGCTCGCCATCGAATACATGTACGCCTTCACCTGGGGCCCCGACGCCCAGAAGGCCACCCTCATCTTCCGTTTCGAGGACCCCGATGCCGCCATCAAGGCCCTGGCCGCCAAGGGCATCAACGTCGTCAACAGCGACGACCTCTTCGATCGCAAATAGTCCGCACGATTAACGGTGGTAGGGGGGCTCCCCCCATCGCGTGCCACGCGTCCCTCTCCATTGCGCCCTGCCCCTCCCCGTTTAGCGGCGGCTCGCAGGGCCGGGCTTCCCTCCCCCGTTACCCTCACCGTAGTCCGAGCATCTCCCCCACGCTCGTTCCATCTGCGGCAACCCCAAACCGTAGCACGGGCATCTTGCCCGTGCGCGATCGTGGCATGGGCTCACTCGCCCATGCACTCTGGTGAAGCCCCGCGCAGCGGGGCGTTAAGCGGTTGCCCGGTCGCTATACGGATCCAAAGACTGCCCCAATTCTTTCTTCCTTCGCGTCCTCTTCGCGTCTTAGCGGCTTCGCGAGCTCTGTTCTCCGGGACAGGAATGATCTGACTCTCAATGGAAGACGTTTCAGAACCCTCCTCAGACGCCACCGCCGGCCTGCCCGCCAGTGTTGTAGTTCGATAAACCCTCATTGGCAGCAACCCAAAAAAGAAGCCCATGGACCATCGTCCATGGGCTTCGATCTTGCATTACAGCTATTACACCAACTTCCGCATCAGCAGGCACGCATTGTGCCCGCCAAAACCGAAGCTATTGCTCATGGCATAGGTGACCTTCAGATCGCGTGCGGTCTTCGGCACATAGTCCAGATCGCACTGCGGGTCCGGGTTCTCCAGGTTGATTGTCGGCGGCACCGTGTTGTGATACACCGTAAGGGCCACCACAACCGCTTCCACGCCGCCGCTGGCGCCCAGCAGATGGCCCAGCTGGCTCTTGGTCGAACTGATCGCCAGCTTCTTCGCGTGGGCGCCAAAACTCGACTTGATCGCCCGGGTCTCGGCGATATCGCCCAGTTCCGTGCTCGTACCGTGGGCGTTGACGTAATCGATCACGTCAGGCGCCACGCCCGCGTCTTTCAGAGCTAGGTTCATGGCGTACGAAGCGCCGCGACCTTCCTCTTCCGGAGCCGTAATGTGGTGAGCATCGCCGCTCATCCCATATCCAACCAGCTCCGCGTAAATCCGGGCGCCACGCTTCTTGGCGTGCTCGTACTCTTCCAGCACTACCACGCCCGAACCTTCCGACATCACAAAACCGTCGCGATCCTTGTCCCACGGCCGGCTCGCCTTCTCCGGGGCATCGTTGCGGGTTGATAGCGCTCTGGCCGCACAGAAGCTCGCCATGCCCAATTCGCACAGCGCCGCTTCCGACCCGCCCGCGATCATCACATCCGCCACGTCGTGCTGGATCAGACGCCCTGCATCGCCGATGGCGTGCGAACCCGTCGCACAGGCAGTTGCCACCGCGGTATTCGGCCCGTGGATCCCAAGCAGAATCGACACGTTCCCGCTCGCGGCATTCACCATCAATCGCGGAACCGTGAACGGCGAAACACGCGAAACGCCTCGAGTCGTCAGAATCCTGTTCTGCTCTTCCAGCGTTTCGATTCCGCCAATCCCGCTTCCAATGATCACGCCGCAGCGATACCGGTCTTCCTTCTCAAAATCCAGGCCTGCGTCTTTCACCGCAGTACTCGCTGCCGCAATGCCGAACTGGGCAAAGCGATCCAGCCGACGCGCTTCGCGCGCATCCATGCCATACCGCGTGACATCGAACTTCGCGCACTCCCCGCCGAAGCGGGTTGGATACTTGCTCGTATCCCAACGCGTAATCATGGAGATCCCGCTGCGCCCGGCGCAGAGGTTATCCCACAGTACATCAGACGATTCGCCGAGGGATGTGACTACCCCCAGCCCAGTGATGACAACACGCCGTTTGGTCATGGGATGCTTGTTAGAACGGGCTTTAAAACCTCAGAGTCAAACAACCACACTTGCCAATCCGTTTCAAAACCTCACGGCCAAGCAACAGAATCTCAGCATGGTGGAGTTTTGAAACAAAACCTAAGCAAACTCGGGTTTGGAACGAGCTCGGGGTCGCTAGTCGGCCATTGCCCGCTAATAATACTGCCGGCAACGGCCAACTTCGCCTGGCCACACTACTTGTTCGAGTGTTCCTTGATGTAATCGATTGCCTGGCCGACGGTTTGGATCTTCTCCGCCTCTTCGTCCGGAATCGACAGCTCAAAGGCGTCCTCAAACTCCATCACCAGCTCAACCGTATCCAACGAGTCGGCGTTCAGGTCGTTGATGAAGTGCGTCTCACGCGTGATCTCGCTCTTATCCACGCCCATCTGCTCGCTAACGATCTCAATGACCTTCTGTTCAATGTCGTCCATAATTCCTACCTTGCCCCTAGTTAGTTAACAGCCTCTATAACAGCTGGGCCACACGGCCCGAAGGTTCGATGACTATAGCGGTGACCAGCCCATTTTCAACGGTTGGGACCTCACATCGCCATGCCCCCATCCACGCAAATCACCTGTCCGGTTACATACGATGCGTCCGGCGATGCCAGGAAACTGACGACCCCGGCAATTTCCTCGGGTAATCCAAATCGCCGCAAGGGGATAAACCCTTTCGCACCTTCCTTGACCTGATCCGGAAGCCCGTCCGTCATGTCCGTTGCGATGAACCCCGGTGCCACACAGTTGCACAGGATGTTCTTCACCGCCAGCTCCTTCGCTACCGTCTTGCACAGACCGATCAGCCCGGCTTTCGAAGCCGCGTAGTTCGCCTGCCCGGCGTTCCCGACCACCCCAGACACGCTGCTGATGTTGATGATCCGCCCACCCTTCGCTCGCATCATCGGTCTGGCTGCGGCCCGAATCGCCACGAACGCGCTCTTCAGGTTCGTCGCAATCACCGCATCAAAGTCCTCATCATCCATCCGCAGGATCAGGCCGTCTTTCGTAATCCCGGCATTGTTTACCAGCACATCCAGACGCCCATGCTTCTCGGCCACCTGCTCCACCGCCGCCGCCAACGCCTTGGCATCAGCAATGTCGCACACCACCGCCTCCGCCGAGCCCCCGGCGCTTTGGACCGCCTGGCATACCTCATTCAACTTACCCGCACTGCGGGCCATCGCCACCACGTGCAATCCATCCTTGGCCAAACGCTTCACGATGGCAGCGCCAATTCCGCGAGAGCCGCCCGTAACCAGTGCAACGCGTTTTTCGTTCATATTCCATCCATCCTCTCGGAATCAGCACCCCACCTCGCACTCTGCCTCTTCTTCCCTCTTTCTCCCTTGCCCGGTACTCCGGGCGAGGGCTGGGGTGAGGGTTCACAGCCCAGTGTACACTCAAACGGAAATTGCCGTAAGACTCAGCACCGAGCACTCAGCACTCAGCACTCAGCACTCCCCACACTCAGCACTACTTCCCCACCGCCTCCGCCGTCCCCAGCGATTCGATCGGCAACCGCCGATTGATCTTCTTCGCCAATCCCGCCAACGTTCGCCCCGGCGCCAATTCCACAAACCGCAGATTCCCCATCCCGATCATCGCTTCCATGCTCTGCTGCCACTTCACCGGCCGCACAATCTGATCGACCAGCAACCGTTTGATCGATGCCGCATCCGTATGCGGTGCTGCCGTTACATTCGAATACACCGTGCAGCAGGGAGCGCTGAATGCCACTTTCTCCAACTCCGCCTTCATCTTATCCGCAGCCGCCCGCATCAGCGGGCTGTGGAACGCTCCTGCAACCTTCAGCGGGATCGCCCTGAAGCCGCGAGTTTCCGCCGCAGCGGCAATCCGCTGACACGCGCCGGTCGCGCCGCTCACCACGATCTGCCCCGGCGAATTGAAATTCGCCGGCACCATCACTTCCCCTTGTGCCGCCTGCTGACACAACTCGTTGATCGCGCCCTCATCCGCCCCCATCACCGCCACCATTCCCGATGGCGTCGCCACCGCGGCATCCTGCATGTACCGCCCACGCGCCGCAACCAGCTTCAATCCATCCTCAAATCCGAAAACCCCTGCCAGATGCAACGCCGTGTATTCGCCCAGGCTCAACCCGGCATACACCGCATCGGTTTCCGCCCCAATGAAGCCCGCCGCCACACCCGCCCGATAGGCCGCCACACTCGTTACGTAGATGGCCGGCTGACTCACATCCGTCTGGCTCAGCCGCTCTTCCGGCCCGCCAAAGCAGATCGCCGCGAGATCAAACCCCACAATGCGATTCGCCGCCTCAAATGTCTCCCTCGCGACAGCATGGGCTTCGAAAAAATCCTTCCCCATGCCCACCACCTGAGCCCCTTGTCCCGGACATAGAATGCACGTTCGCATCGCCATAACCTGCCGATCCTTCCCTTCGCCGACTCATCTCCTACAACGCTTGCCGTGGACAAAGGACCAAGGACACCCGACTAGACCCGCACCACCGCATTCGCCCACGTTAATCCCGCCCCGAACGCCACGAAAATCAGCACATCCCCCTTCACGATCTTCCCGCTGCGCCACGCTTCATCCAACGCGATCGCGATCGATGCCGCCGACGTGTTGCCGAATTTGTGGATGTTGACGAACGCCTTCTCCGACGGCAACTGCAGCCGCTCCATCGCCGAATCAATGATCCGCTGATTCACCTGGTGCGGAACGATCATCTTCACTTGGTCCGGCGTCAGCCCGCATTTCTGCATCGCGTCGTCGATCAACTCGTTGAACCGCGATACCGCGAACTTGTACACCTCGCGTCCCTTGATCTTCATGTACTGCTGCCGATCGGCCACCAACTCCGCCGTAATCGGATGCCGGCTTCCGGGCTGGCAATACAGCATGTCCCAGTGCGTCCCATCCGCATGGATCGACGAATAGATGATCCCACGCGACGTGTCTTCCGATCGCTGCAGAACCACCGCTCCCGCTCCGTCGCCGAACAAAATGCAGCTGGCCCGATCCGTGTAGTCCGTCACGCGACTGAGCGTCTCGGCTCCGATCACTAGTACATTCTTGTACCGCCCGGACTTGATGTAGTTCGACCCCGTCTCCAACGCATACATGAACCCGGAGCACGCCGCTGATATGTCGAACGCGGGCGTGTTGTCCAGACCCAGGCCTGCCGCCACGAAGCATGCCGTCGAAGGAAACTGCATCTCCGGCGTGATCGTCGCGCAGATGATCAAATCCAGGTCCTTCGCCTGCAGACCCGCTGCCTCCAACGCCCGCTTCGCTGCCGCGGTCGCCATCGTTGCAGTCGTCTCATCGTCCGCCGCGATACGCCTTTCCTTGATGCCAGTCCTTTGAATGATCCACTCGTCGTTCGTGTCGACCATCTTCGACAGCTCGTCGTTGGTCAACCGGCGCTGCGGCACGTAGCTGCCCGTGCCTACAATGATGGCTCCATGGGTAGACATAAGTTATTGTTGATTCTTGATCTTGTACTTTTCGATCAAAACGAAAATCGAAAACCCAAAATCAAAAACCCTTTCATTCTTCGCTGATCGGTATGCTCTTCTCGACCTGCTCGACGATCTTCCGGTTGATGTTGGCGTTGACCAGTTGCTTGCCCACCCGGATGGCGTTCTTGATCGCCCTGGCATCCGAACGCCCGTGGCAAATCAGGCAGTAACCGTTGACGCCCAGAAGCGGAGCGCCTCCGTGCTCCTGCCAGTCGTGCTTCGCCCTCAAGCCCTTCAGGACCGGCTGCGCCTGCGCCAGAAGCGCCGGATTCGCCGCCTGCAACTCGGTAACGATCGACCGGAAGAACCCCTCCGACATTCCCTCCACGAGCTTCAGGATGATGTTCCCCACGAACCCGTCGCACACCACCACGTCCGCCGTGCCCTTGAATACGTCACGCCCTTCGACATTGCCCACAAAGTTGATCTGGGGCTCGTCCCGCAACAACTTGCGGGCCTCTTTCACAATCGTCGTGCCCTTGGCGTCCTCTTCCCCGATCGACATCAGCCCTACCCGCGGATTCTCCACCCCGCAAATCGCCGTCGCATACGCCCCGGCCATGATCGCGTACTGCGCCAGGTGCTTCGGCTTCGGCGATATGTTCGCGCCCACGTCGCAAATCACCACACGCCCTTGGAACGTCGGCATCACCACGCCAATGCCCGGCCGGCTTACCCCAGGCAACGTGCGCATGCGCAACTGCGCCGCGGCAACACACGCACCGGTGTTCCCGGCCGAGATCACCACGTCCGCCTCGCCCTTGGCGGCGAGCTTGCACATCACCGAAATGGAACTGTTGGGCTTCGAGCGGATCGCCTCGACCGGCGGATCGTCCATCGCGATGACCTCGGTCGTCGGAACGACCTGGTACAACGCCTTCTTTGCCGATTCAAGACCGCTGCTCTCCAGGCCGGCGCGAATCACACCCTCATCGCCAACCAGAAGAATCGCATCCGTGCTCTCCAACAGCGGGGCGGCTTCCCAACAGCCCTGCAAAATGGCCGCTGGCGCTTTATCGCCACCCATCACATCCACTGCAGCTCGCACACGTTCCTCCTGCAGTAAGACCGAGTCTTACAAACCGCCAGGAACACGTTTCAAAACCTCTCCAGCCAAAGCCACAAGGCCTCAGCCAACCCGGGTTCTGAAATCAGTTCTTATTCGGCTTCCTGTTCAATCTGAAGCTGCAGCTTCGGATTGACGTAGCCGCAGTTGTCGCAGGCCGCATGCGGAAGCTTCGGCGTCCCGCACTGGGGGCAACGCACATAGTGCGCTGGGCTCAAAGCATGGTGCGAGCGACGATTACGCTTGCGGGTCTTGCTGATCTTTTGGACCGGTTGCATGAAATACTCCTCAACGGAACATCAACACTATGCCGATGGCTCCGCTTGTCTCGTCGAAAGTCGCCTATTTGACCATTTGCCTGTTAAAAAGCAACGGCGGGTTACTAAACCCGCCGACGCGACAGGCGAATTAAGTTATGGGCTTGACCGGGTCATGTCAAGGGCGGCCTTCCCTTCCCCCGCCCCCAAGAGGCGCCAGGGAAGGCGAGATTCCCGCCAAGCCGAAATCCACCCGCAAAACCGCATCTCCCTCGATTCAATAAGCCCAATCCTGCCCTATCTCCATGCCTGATCAACGCTTACGCTAACTTCGCCCCCAATCCGCCACGTGGACGCGGCCGCCCGCCCCATCCCCTCCGTATCGATCTTCATCCGCGCTAATCCGCGTCCAACCGAACTCCGCCTTCAACCCACATCC
>JBLNDH010000024.1:0-11888 GCA_050261455.1 Bacillota bacterium | reverse complement strand
GGAAGTAAAGGTGGGAGCGTATTACTTTGATGGGTGGTCGGGGAAGACGAACTCAACCCACCTGACGGAACGATTGCAGGGAGAGTTTGGGGGACGCGAGCCGGTGTGGGGGTGGTTTGATAATACGATCGAGGTGATGGAGCGGCAGATTGATCTGGCGGGGGATCAGGGGATTGGGTTCTTCTCGTTTTGCTGGTATTGGCCGGATGGGGAGAAGAAAGAGACGCCGTTGAATAATGCGTTGGAGCTTTACCTGAAAGCGAAGAATCGGGGACGGGTGGAGTTTTGTTTGATGGTGGCGAATCATGGAGGGTTTCGAGTTGGGCCAAGGGATTGGGAGGTGGTGAGCGAGAAGTGGATCGAACTGTTCAAGGAGCCGGGGTATTTGATGGTGGAAGGGAAGCCGTTGCTGGTGTTCTTTTCGCCGCGGGAGTTGAAGGGGAAGTTTGGGGGCGTGGAGGGAGTGCGGAAGGCATTGGATGAGCTGCGGGAGAAGGCGAAGAAGGCGGGGCTCAAGGGAGTGACGGTGGCGGCGTGTTGCACGCCGGGGCCGGAGTGGGGATGGGATAATCTGAAGGAGTGGGAGGCGGCGGGGTTTGATGTGTTGACGGGGTACAACTACCCGGGAGCAGGGGCAGTGGCGGGGAAGAAGCGGCAGACGTTTGCGAGCATGGTGGAAGGGCATGTGGGGATTTGGGAAGCGTTTCCGAAGAAGAGCAAATTGCCCTACATCCCGGCGGTGACGACGGGGTGGGACAAGAGGCCTTGGGAAAAACGGGACCTGCCGGAGGCGAGGCAGTCGGTTTATTATCCGGATCGGTCGCCGGCGGCGGTGCGGAACTTTATTGGGCGGGCGATTGCGTGGGTGAAGCAGCATCCGGAGGGGGCCGTGCGGGAGCGACTGGTGGTGTTGTATGCGTGGAATGAGAATGGCGAGGGAGGATACCTGACGCCAACGAAAGGGGATGGAGATGCGTATTTGAAGGCGGCGGGAGAGGCGATTCGAGGGCAGGGGAGGTAGGGTGGGAGAGAGAGGCAGGAGGTGAGGGGTAGAGGGAGGAGCCCGGCCCTGCGGGCCGCCGCGAAACGGGGGAGTGGGGAGGTGGGATACGAAGGGACGACTGGGCCCTTCGGGCCACCGCGAAGCGGCAGAGTGGCGGAGGGGCTTGGTGGGGCGCGAAACCGCAAGCGTGGTCTTGGGTCGGAGAGCGAAAGGAGGATCACCACACTTAATTGACAATTGAAAATTGACAATTCTCAATTGCCAATTTGGGGACCCAGGAATGAATCCCTGGGCTTGGAGACAGGGGGCAGGATGGGCGAGGAGAGGCAATTGGGTGGGGAAGAGAGCCCAGGGAGCAAGCTCCCTGGGCGTTCGTCGGTTAAACGTCGTTACAGGATCGGTTGAGTCGAGAATAACTGCTGGAGCACGGTGGGGGTACCGTCGTTGGGGGAGGAGGCGTGGCTCTGGAGGGCATCGCTGGACGGGGCGGTTGGGAGCGGGGGCACGGAAGCGAGACGGGCGGGTTGGGAGATGAAGGCGGAGTCGATGAGGAAGTAATCGTCGCCGTCGATGATGCCATTGTAGTTGAGATCGCCGTTGTGGTAGCCACTGCGTTGGGCAATGAAGCCACTGTCAACCAGGAAATAGTCGTCGCCATCGACGGTGCCGTCGAGGTTGACATCGCCATTCCAACTGCATTGGACGAGCACATCGGTGGCCAGGAGGGATTGGCCCATGAAAGTGGTTTTGAGCGGGAGGCCGAGGCCGTCGTCGTTGGGCAGTACGGCGAGGCCCATCAGCGTGTTGGCTTGAGCGAGGGAACTGGTGAGGCCGGGGCCCTTCCAGACACCGGCGGCGCCATGGAGCGACGACTGGACAAGTTTGGAGACATCGGCTGCGGACATGCCCCGGACGATGAGGCCATGGGCGTTGAGGTCGAGGGTGGCGTTGTCGCGGATATCGAGGGCGCCGACCAGGAGGGCATGATCGTCGGAGGTGGTGAGGGTGGCCGAGGCGGTTCCGCTGAGGGAGAGGGATTGGAGTTGTTCGGAGGCGGCGAACGATACGCGGGCGGCCCCCCCTACCGCGAGGCGATCGACACCCCAGGTGGTGGAGAGATTGCCGGTGAAGGTGTGCTCGCCGGCATCGAGGATCAGGGTATCGGCTCCGGCGCCGAGATCGATGGTTGGCACGAATGGGAGGGAGCCGGCGATCTGCAGGATATCGTCACCACTGCCGCCGGTGATCCGCAACGACTGGAGGAGGGAGAGCGGGGTGACGTAGGTGGGCGAGCCGGTTGGGGGAATGGTGGTGAAGATCTCGAGGTTGGATCCGTTGACGCGGAGGTAGTAGCGATCATCGGCGGAGGTGCCATTCAGGACGGTGGAGGTTATGCGGAAGGTTTGGATCGCGTCGGCCGACAGCGAGCGAGCCGAATTGAATGCAGTGATGCTGGAGCCATTGGCGCGGAGTTGGAGGGTGTAGTCGCCGGCGATGTTGGTGAGGGAGGCGAGATTGCCGAGGGTCCAGGTGCGGCCGTCGGTGCTGGTCAGGGTTTGTTGGGAGGTGAGGAGGTTGGCGCTGCCGTTGCGGGTGAGCACCAAGTCATTCAGATCGAAGCCGGTGACCGGTTCGGGGAAACGGATGGACATAGAGTTGACGGGTTCGGAGCGCGGGTCGGGCGTGATGGGGGCGATATCGGCGGCGAGGGCTTGCACGGCGCGGGTGACGGAGAGAGTCATGCCGAAGGCGACATCGCTGCTGGTGATGTTGACCTGCTTGGCCATGACCGCGATGACGTTGTCGCCTTTGACGAGCTTGGAGGCGGGGATGACGAAGGGGCCTTCGTAGGTGGCATCGCCGATGGTGCGGTTGGCCCAGGTGGAGTAGTCGATGGGTTGAGTGGTGTCGACACCGAGGGCGAAAGCGGGGATGGGGTCGCCATTGAGATAGACGACCATGCCATCATCGACGATGACACGGATGACGACCTCGGAGAGCGTGGCGGGATCGACATCGAGGGTGAAATGCTTGCGGAAGTAGAAGGTGGGGGTGCGGTTACCGGCGGGGCCGCGGTCCAATTCGGTGCCTTTGGGGGCGGGCAGCGAGGCGTCTTCCCAATAGAACAGGCCGGGGCCTTGCAGCCAGGGGGCGGCATGATCGTCGTAAGTGGGTTTGATCCAGTCTGGGCCAGGGTCCTGCTGGGTCTGGTAGTACTGCCAGGTGTCGGTGATGCCGATCAGGTCGAAGGTTTGGACGCCGGGGGTGGAGATGGTGAATTCGTTGGAATAGTCGGAGGTGCTGGCGCCGTTAAATGCGCGCACGCGGTAGGTGTAGAAGATGCCGGACTGAAGGCCGACATCGGTGTAGGTGGTGGCGTTGGGCGCGGTGACTCCGATTTGCGTGAAATGGATGCCGTCCTGGGATCGCTCGATGCGGAAGCCATCTTCGGAATTGGAATTGTCGTGCCAGATGAGGCGGACCGAGGACGAAGAGAGGCCGGTCGCAGTCAGCAGGGTCGGTGGTGCGGGCGGGAGGAACGGAGAGCCGGGGGTACCGCCGAAGGGGCCGGCAATCCAGTTGGCGGCATCGTTGCCGTAATCGGCGGGATTGCGTTTGGACAATGAAGCCCCCCCACCATCGGCGGCAACGGGCCAGGGGGCATGATCGCTGAAGTTCACCTGATCGACGGTGATATAGGGGACGCCCGTAGCTTCGGGGGCACCGGGGCGGGCCAACTTGACGTTTTCGCCGGCATCGTTGAGTGCACCGGTGTAGGGGCCGAAGATGGGGACATTGGCGGGGATGCTATAGAGGGTGCGGAATTGGGCTGGGTCGATGGGGACGACCAAGGCGTAGCCGAAGGCGGGCAATTTGGTCCCGGCGGGGAAGGCGTATTCGACGCCTTCGGTGAACTTCCAGGTATTCTCGGGATGGTTCGGATCGAAGAGGGGCAGTTCGGCGCCAGTCACGTTCAGCAGTTCGATGAATTCGGGGCCGCCGGCGGAGTGATACATCAGTTCACTGATGACGACGGGCCCCACAAGCGGGAGCGCGTTGAGTGCGCCGCGTGTGGGGGCGCTCATGGGGACAAAGTCGGCACCGCCGGTGCTCTTGAGGTAGCGGCCGAAGGTGACCTCGGGGGCAGCGACGCCGAAATCGACATGTTCGCGATAGCCACCAACGCCACCGAGGCCGTCGGGGTTGGAGAGGTAGACATCGCCACCGAGGGGGTTGAGCCCGAAGGACACTCTTGTGCCCGAGGCGAGCGGATTGCCGAACTGGGCGCGTTCCATGAGGATCAGGAATCCGTGGGGCTGAAGCACCGTTCCGGCGTCGATCTGGTATTTCTGCAGGTTGTTGTCGCTGTTGCTGAGGAACCAGCCGCTGATGTCGATGGGATTGTCGGTGGTGTTGTACAGTTCGATCCAGTTGCCGTCGCTGGAGGCGGTGCGGGTCATGACCTCGCTGATGACGATCGATTCGGGGTTGACGCCTGGATCGGCGGCGCCGGGAGCCCCGCCGAGGGTGTTGCTGGGACGCCAGTTGCTCTTCTGCCCATAGTCGGCGGGGGCAGCAGCGGGATTGACGGCGACGAGGGAGTAGCCGCCGCCGTCGGTAATTGAATACCAGCCGTCCTTGTGCTCGAAGTCGAGGACGGTGCCGCCGGGACCGCTGAGGACGAGGCGTTCGCCGTTGTTGTCGAGGGAGCCGGTGAAGACGCCGGCAACGGAAACGCCCGGATAGCGAGAGAGGAAGGCGTCCTTGTTTTTCACCAGCACAGCCCGCTGGCCGGGGGCCAGGTGGGTGCCATCGGGGAAGGTAAACGAGACGCCGGTGGTGAAACCGACGCCGGTCAGATCGAGTGAGGCGGAGCCGGTATTCTGCAGTTCGATGAACTCGTAATCCTGCGCCAGGTACGGGCCGGTGGCGGGCGCGGCGGGGTTGTACATGATCTCCGAGATGCGGAGGGCGGAGAGGTCGTGGTAGAAGTTGGCTTCGCTAAGGGCGCTCCAGGTGCCATCGGCGGCCAAGACGCGCGACTTGACGACGGTTGGGCCATTGAGGCGTATGGGCGATTTGTAGGTCAGCGCGCCGGGGGCGACGGCGCCGCCTTCGCGGCGTGGATCGGAGCCATTGAGGGTGTAGTAGATGGTGCCCGAGGAGGTGGTCATTGTCAGGCTGTAGCCGATGGGCACGGCACCGCCGAACTGACTGAGGGTGGGCGGATTGATGTTGGGGAAGAGGCCTCGGGCCTTGAACTGATCGAGGACATTCTGAGTGCGGACGGGGAAGTATTGAGTCAACAGGCGGTTCTGCTCGGCGAGCCACTCGACGTCGCGGGTGTAGGGAGTTTGGCGCTGGTAATCGCCCCAGCGGGCGGACTCGCCGATGATGGCGTCGCGGATCTGGTTAGCCAGCGAGAGGTAACGGTCGGTTGCGGCCTGTGGGGTGAGGGGGCCGTTATTGAAGAGGTGCTGGTAGACGCGGTCGGCAAAGCGCAAGCGGAATTCGGCATTAGCGCAAAGTCGGGCGTAGATGTAGGAGGGTTTGTCGTATTGATTGACGTAGGTGACATTGGCGTTGGGGTCCTCGAGGGTGCGTTCGCCATCCCAGTCAACGAAGTAGTAGCCAGCGCCGTCTTCGCGTTTGCGGAGGGCATACCAGTTGTGGTCGTCCCAGTCCTGGTTGCCACCATAGAAGTTGAGGATCATGTAGTCGATGAAGTCATCGACGTTGAGGTACTGCTTGACCTGGGCATAGACCTCGGGAGTTGCGACGTCAGCAGAGACGAGGGACTGGAGGGTGTTCCAGGCGTCCTTGGTGCCATCGATGGGCTCGCTGGAGTTGAGGGCATCGTAGTCTTCCTTGTCGCCGCCGAGGTAGGAAGCGCCGAAGGAAGCGCTGGGGCGTTCGACGATGTTGTAGAGGCCCCAGTAGAGGCCATTGACGTACAGGTGGATGTAGCGGCCATGGATGGAAGGGTCGCCCATGGCCAGTTGGGTGGTGTACATGAAGGGATCTTCGACGTACTGGGCGCGTTGGCGTTCGGAATCGACCCAGAATGGCCAGCTGTTGTTGAAGGCACCGCGAAGGACGAGGGTGTCGAATTCATCGGTGGCGTTTTCGCCACCCACAGTTCCTTCAAACAGCGGGTATTTCAGTTTGGAGGCGCCGTACTGGTTCTTGAAGAGGAGGCGGAAGGTGTGCTTGGGGAAGCCGGTGTTGCGGTTGACGCCGCCGTAGATGCGTACGCCAGCGTCGATCTGGAAGCCGTCTTGGGAGCCATCGGGGAACATCAATTCGGCGGAACCGGGTCGTTCCCAGGCCACGCCAGTGCTTTCGGGGTTGGCATAGATGCCAGTGGGCCCGAAGACATCGTCCGTGTCCATGACGAGGGAGACGGAGGGGATGGCTTTGAGGCCGTCGATGAGCTGGTTGCCGTAGGCATCGACGACCTCGGGGTCCATGCCGTAGTCCCAGTGAACTCCGGCGGTGCCGGTAGCAGGGAAGCCATCGGGGTTGCTGGACTGGCGGATCACGTCGCTGAGGAAGACATAGGTTTCGGTGTCCACATTGCTGGCGATACTGCCGGGCTTGAACGCGGCGGCACGAAGGACGGTGGTCCTGGAGATGGTGATGGGATCGGTGTAAACCAATCCCGTGGTGGCGGTGGGGGCAGAGCCGTCGAGGGTATAGCGGATTTCGGCGCCGGGGGTGTCGCAGGTGATGGTCAGGAGGAAGGGCGTATCGTAGAACCCGCGATCGCGGCTGAACTTGGTATCGGCGACGATGCTGGTGAGGCTGGAGGAGTCGTTGATGGCGCCGGGGGTGGGGTTGGTGAAGTAGCGTTCGGCGGAGGCGAGGGTGTGCACGCCGAGCAATTCGGGATAGATCAGGAAATCGCCGTCGGTGGCGGAGGAGTTAAGGCCTTGGATGGCGAGGATGTTGGTTTCGGAGCCGCCGCGGAGGAGGCCCGGGGGCAGATCGATTTGAATCTCGTCATAAATGAGGGCATCGCGATCGGAATGCTCGGCGGTGGCTGCGGAGTTCCATTTGAGGGTGCTGGGGGCATTGCGACGAGCGATTTCCTGGCCATTGAGGTAGGCGACGAAGCCGTCGTCGTACTTGATGCGCAGGCGGAGCTTGTCGAAGTCTTCCGGGACGATGCCTTGGCGCAGGGGGATGCGGATGTAGGCGGAGGCGTTGTGATTGAACATCGCCGGCTGGAGATTGGTGCCCAGTATGGAGCGGTAGTCGATCGGTGGGGAACTGGAGGTGGTTTTGACGGACCAGCCGGGGAGGACACCATCGCTGAGAAGGACGAAGCTACCATCGAAGGTCTGTTGTCCGGAGGCGATGGAGAGTTCGACATCGTCGCCACCACCGTTTTCGTAGAAATCGAGGGTGAGCGTGGTGGAGAGGCCCCCGGCGGGGACGGTGAAACTGGCATAGGTCTGGGCGTGGCCGCGCGGGGTACTGAACATGAGGGTATCAGAAGCGGAGCCGCCGGGGTTTTCGTTATAGCGGTTGGTGAAGGTGACGCCGGGGATTCTGAGCATGAAGCCGTCATCGCTGCCGACGGCGATGGTCCAGGTACCGGCGGGGATGACGACATCGGCGGTGGCGCGCAGGACGTATTCTTCGTCGGTGCTCAGGCCATTGGGGAGGAGTTCATCGGGATAGAAGTCGCCGCCGATGCCATGATTGACGACAGGGTAGTCGGTGGCGAGGTCTTCGATCGTGGGATAGCCGGCATGGCGCGGGTCATCGAGGATGCGTTGGGCGGTGGAGATGTCGGTGATGGCGCCGGTGACATTGACCATGCGAACGGTGAAGCCAGGCATGCGAACGGGGGCGACATCGGTGTCGAAGCCAAGCCCGGTGGTGCCACTGATCCAGTTGCTATCGTTGAAATTGGGATTAATCCAGGTTGTTCCTAGAGAGCCATCGACGGGAATCCAGGCGCGGGCCGGGGAATTAGGAGTCAATAGGGACGTGATCTCAACATCACTGGAGATGCCGTAGGAGATATCGCTCAACTGCGAGGGAAACTGGGGGGAATAGTCGGAGAGCACGGTCTTGCCATCGGGGGCGACGAGGGCCAGGTACTCGCCAACGCTGTCGAGTTGGAAATTGGTGTGGAGTTGCTGGCCCGCGGTGCTCTGGTCTTTGCCGGAGGCGAAGATAGTGGCGAAGCCGCCGCCGGAGATTTCCAGGGAGGGGATGCGCCACTTGTCCAGGGTGGTCGCGTCATCGGTCAGATAGTAGCCATCCAGGTTGATGGCGGTGGTATTCGGGTTGGCGATTTCGATCCAATCAGGGTAATCGTCGTCCTGATCGGCGAGGGTAGTGGCATTAGAGGCCATGAACTCGCTGATATAGGGGCTGCTGAGGAGGGTACGTACTTCGAGGGGCTCGATGGGCCCGCCGCGGGGGCGGCGATCGATGCGGTTCGATCGGATAGCGCCGAGTATTCTGGAAACGACACGAGCGCATGCCTTACGGAGAAGGGAATCCACGGTTGAGTTAGACGTGACCATAAGCCCTCGATCCCCAAAGCCTTTGAATTGCAGAAGCTTCTCTCGATTATCGCACAATACGGATAGAAAGAAAGCACAATCCGGGGGTGAAATTCATCCCGGTGAAAACGGGGTGTGAAGATGTATGGACCTTTCGGGCTCTTTGGGGGGAAGCCCACGAATCTCCACGAATCTTTACGAAGAAGCCGCAGATGGACGCAGATAGGATGCGCACGGGCGAGACGCCGCGTGCTACGTTTTTCTTTGGCACGGATGGGGCACAGATGGATTGGCAGGAGAGGGCATCGGCACGCCTGGGCCCTGCGGGCCACCGCGAAGCGGGATGGGGGGTGGATTGCATGGGCAGGCGGGGAGGTTTATCCTGCGGCAGATTGGGAATCACGGATTTCCACCCGGCGGGATCTTTTTGCAGGAGGTCATTCGATGCATTGGAGCAGACGTTGGGTAATCGCGGTAAGCGGATTATGCACGGCGGCGGGGTTGTGGGTCGGGTCGGCGCAGGCCGACGTGACCATGCCGCGGGTGTTCGGCAATGACATGGTGATTCAGCGGGACATGCCGATCCCGGTGTGGGGATGGGCGGATGCAGGGGAGAAGGTGACGGTACGGCTGGACGATGCGGAAGTAGCCACGACCGCCACGGATAAAGGGGAGTGGATGGTGAAGTTGCCGGCGCAGTCGGCTGGGGGGCCGCACAAGATGACGATTGCCGGGAAGAATACGATCGAGCTGACGAACATTCTTGCGGGCGAAGTGTGGGTTTGTTCGGGACAGTCGAACATGGAGATGGGCGTCCGCATGTGCAAGGACGCAAACCAGGAGATCGCCGCGGCGGACTATCCGCAGATCCGGCTGTTCATGGTGGACAAGAAGACGTCGGGGTATCCGCTGAATGATGTGAACGGCGGGTGGCGGGTGTGCAGTCCGACGACGATTGCCGCCAACGGGTGGGGTGGGTTCTCGGCAGCGGCATACTACTTTGGGCGGGAGATCCACAAGACGCTGAATGTGCCGGTGGGATTGATTGATACGTCGTGGGGCGGGACGCGGATTGAGCCATGGACGCCGCCGGAAGGGTTTGCGGCGGTTCCGGCGCTGAAGGGGATTGTGGAGACGATCGAGAAGGTCAACAGCGATTATCCGAAGGTCTACGCCAAGGCGCTGGATCAGTTGGAGGCGGCGATTCCGGCGGCTCGCAAGGCGCTCGCGGACGGCAAACCGCTGCCGGCACTGCCGGCGATGCCGAGGCATCCGCTGGATCATGAGCAGCAGCCAACGGGATTGTACAACGCGATGGTAAAGGGCGTGGTGCCGTTCGCGATCCGCGGGGCGATCTGGTACCAGGGCGAATCGAACCTGGGCGAGGGGATGATGTACTATGAGAAGATGAAGGGCCTGATCGCGGGATGGCGGAAGGTGTGGAGCCAAAGCGACATGCCGTTCTACTTCGTGCAACTGGCCCCCTACCGCTATGGCGGGGATCCGACGAAGCTGCCGGGTATCTGGGAGGCACAGACGGCGGTGCTGGCGGTGCCGAATACGGGGATGGCGGTGACCACGGATGTTGCGACGGTGAACGACATCCATCCGCCAGACAAGCAGACCGTGGGCAAGCGGCTGGCATTGTGGGCACTGGCCAAAACGTATGGCAAGAGCGAGCTGGTGTACTCCGGGCCGTTGTACAAGTCGATGCGGATCGAGGGGAACAAGGTGCGGATCAGCTTCAATCACGTCGGCAGCGGGCTGGCGTCGCATGATGGGAAGGAGTTGAGCTGGTTCGAGATCGCCGGGACGGATAAGAACTATGTGAAGGCGAAGGCGGCGATCGATGGGGATACCGTCATGGTGTGGGCGGAGGGCGTATCGCAGCCGACGGCGGTGAGGTTTGGGTGGCATGAGCTGGCGGAGCCGAACCTGATGAACAAGGAGGGGTTGCCGGCGTCGCCGTTCAGGGCGGAGAAGTAATAGGCGAGTGATCACCGGAAATATGAAGGGCTGGCGCCGGGATGAAGAGTCCGGGGCGCCAGTTTTTTTTGCGCATGGGGAGTCTCTTGTTTGCTGGGAACGTGGTCACCGGAGGTGACCACGCCGCGGGCGGCGCCATTAAGGGGCAACGGTTTCTCCAGATGCGGGGAACGGGCTCGACGTAAAAAAAGAACCCAGGGAACAAGTTCCCTGGGCGTTGGTAGTGTTGGAGGTGTTGGTCGGTTACTTGGTTGTGGGGGGCTCCCAGCGACTCACGGCGTCCGCCTTGGGGAAGTCAGTGGGGATGGGGAGGGTGACTTTGCCGGTGGCGGCCCATTCGGAGCCGCGCTGGAAGGTGGTGATGAAGCCGACGCACTTGGTGGAGTTTTCGTCGTGGCCGAGGATGGTGTGGAAGACACGGCCTTTGCCGTAGGAGATGGTGAAGAGGGCGGGCTCGTGTTCGCCGGTGCCACCTTTGGCTTTGTCGGAGTAGGCGGTGGCGAGGAGGGTCATGTTCTCAGCGGGGCCACGAAGACGATCGTAGAGTTCATCGGCGGTGTGGAGCCATTTCTCGGGGAGGCCGGCCATGATGGGGTGATTGGGCTCGCGGGTTTGGATGGCGTATTCGTGGTAAGCGCCGTGGCTCCCACCGGAGCCGGGGGTCATGTCGCGGACGATTTGGCCATCGCGCCAGCGAATGTAGGGGCCGGATTTCTCGTTGCGGCCGCCCCACCCGCCGAGGGCGATCATCTTGTTGAACTCGGGCCATTCGGGGAAGGAGTTGTCGGCGGCATGGACGATGACGAGGCCGCCGCCGTTCTTCATGTAGGTTTCGAAGGCCTGGCAGGTGGCTTTGGGCCAGAGGTCACCATTGTAGTTGGAGATGATCACGTCGTACTTGGAGAAATCGGGCTGGAAGGTATCCCAGTCCTTTTTGTCCTGGGGCGTGGTGGCGACGTCAACAGTGAAACGTCCGGAGACTTCCAGGGCTTGCTTTAGGAGCGGGGAGGTGGCTTTCCAGTTGTGGTTGTTCTGGCCGTCGACCAGGAGGGCGCGCAGCTTGGTATCGGACTGCGCGTTTACCATCGAGGTGATCGCGAATAACAGCAGTACGGACAACGAGAAGATACGAGACATAACAATCCTCACATTAAATCAGCCGCGGATGAACGCAGATGAAATGCACATGGGCGAGACGCCCGTGCTATGTTTTGTTGCCACAGATGGGGCACAGATACACACGGATGTTGTTGGTGATGGCGGACGAATTGGCGAAGGGAGGAAGCACTGATAGGGGTGCATGGGCGGGCCGCCCATGCCACGGTCGCGGGGGGGCGGGGGCGCCCCGGGCCGGTGGATCACAACGACGGCGGGGG
>JBLNDH010000023.1:0-8774 GCA_050261455.1 Bacillota bacterium | reverse complement strand
TGGTGCTGCTGTACGCGTTCTTCACGATTTTCCTCATTTGGCCAATTGTTCAGGTGGTAGCCACCGGATTCATCAGCAAGGATGGCGGCTTGACGCTCTCCTACGTGCGGCTGGTTTTCCGAGACCCTTTGCTGGTCAAAGGACTGGCCAACGCCGCGATGATCGGGGTCGCAGTCACGGGGGTGAGCCTGACTATTGCGCTGCCACTGGCATTGTTGAGCGTGAGGTATGAGTTTCCGGGGCGGGGGATTCTGGCGGGATTGCTGCTGGTGCCGCTGGTGCTGCCTCCATTTGTGGGGGCGTTGGGAATGCGGCTGGTCTTGTCGCGATTCGGGCCATTGACGCAACTGCTGGGTGGCGGCGGAACCCTGGGGATCGATTGGCTGGGGCATTACCGGATCGCGGGGATCATCCTTGTCGAGGCGTTGCATCTGTATCCGATCATGCTGCTGAATATCCAGGCGGCGATGGCGAATATCGATCCGGCGATGGAACAGGCAGCGGCGAATATCGGAGCTTCGCGGTGGACGGTTTTTCGGCGAATTACGCTGCCGCTGATCCGGCCGGGGTTGTTTGCGGGATGTACGCTGGTGCTGATCTGGAGCTTCACGGAGCTGGGCACGCCGTTGATGTTCGATTTCTATGCGATCACGCCGGTGCAGGTATTCAAGCTCATTACGGATGTAGCGGACAATCCACTGCCGTATGCGCTGGTGGTGGTGACGCTGGTGGTGTCATCGCTGATGTATCTGGTGGGGAAAGTGGTGCTGGGGCGAGGATTCGATGCGGCAACGACCAAGGCTTCGGTGGCGGCGACGACCAGGCGATTGACCGGTTGGAGGGCCGTCGCGGCAATGGTGCCGTTCCTGATTGTGATCGGCCTTGCAGTGCTGCCGCACATCGCGGTGGTGCTCACGAGCCTTTGCGCGACCGGAGCCTGGTACAAGACACTCCTGCCGGCCAAGCTGACGATGGATCATTTTGGGCAGGCGCTCGTGGATGAATTGGCAATGAGCAGCATCACCAATTCGTTGCGCTATGCGCTACTCGCGACGGGGTTGGCGATGACGGTTGGATTGGGGGCGGCGATCGTGATTGTTCGGAGCAAGCTGCCGGGGCGAGAGATCATCGATGCCTTGTCGATGCTGCCGCTGGCGGTGCCGGGGTTGGTGCTGGCATTCGGATATCTGGCGATCAGCATCTGGTTCAAGCAGAGGCTCGGGGATCGCACGCCGGCGTGGATGGATGTGCAGCAATACCCGCTAGTGCTGTTGGTGATTGCGTATGCGGCGAGGCGTTTGCCATACGTGGTGCGATCGGCGGTGGCGGGGTTGCAGCAGACGCCGGTGGATCTGGAGCTGGCGGCGAGCAACCTGGGGGCATCGCGATGGACGGTGCTCAGGCGGATCACGGCGCCCCTGATCATGGCGAATCTGATTGCCGGGGGATTGCTGGCGTTCGCGTTTGCGATGCTCGAGGTGAGCGATTCGCTGATTCTGGCGCAGCGGGCGGATTACTATCCAATCACCAAAGCGATCTATGAGATCTGGCAACGGCTGGATGATGGGTTGTACATTGCCAGTGCGCTGGGGGTATGGGCAATGGTGCTGCTGACGTTGACGATCCTGTCGGCCAATGCGTTTCTGGGGAAGAGACTGGGGACGATATTTCGGGTGTAGGGAAGCGGGGATTGGCGAAGGGGCGGTTGGGGTCCGCGAAACCGCAAGCGTGGTCCGGGATCGGACGACGAAAGGGCCCCGATTGCGGACGGACCCAGGGATAAATCCCCTGGGCTTGGGAGAAGTCGAGGAGGTCTGGAGAAGGAAGACCTATGGGCAGGCGTGAGGCTTTCTATTTGGTTCCTTTAATGTTGACTTTGATGGCGTAGAGGGAGGTGCGGGCGGTGATGAAGAGGGTTTTGCCATCTTCGCCGCCAAAGCAGAGATTGGCGGGGGATTCGGGGGCGAGAATCTTGCCGATCAGGGAGCCATCGGGGGAGAAGATCTGGACGCCATCGGCGGCGCTGGACCAGATGCGGCCATCGGCATCGCAGCGAATGCCATCGGGGCCGCCTTTGTCGATCACGCAGAAAACGCGGCCATTGGAGAGAGCGCCGTCAGTGTTCACGTCGAAAACGCGGATGTGGTGAGGCTTGCCGGAATCGGCGACGTAGAGTCTCTTTTCATCGGGGGAGAAGCAGATGCCGTTGGGCATATCGAAGTCGAGCAAGACGGGTTTGGCCTGCTGGGTTTTGGGATCAAAACGAAAAACGTAGTTGCCGGGTTGTTCCTTCTTCTGATCGCGCGGCAGGCCATAAGGTGGATCGGTAAACCAGACGGTGCCATCGGATTTGACGGCAACATCGTTGGGTGAACTGAAGCGATTGCCATCGGCAGATCGCTCGATGAGGACCGTGACGGTGCCGTTCTTGTCGGTCATGGTCATGCGGCGAGTGGTGTGTTCACACGTGATGAGGCGGCCTTGGGGATCGGGGATGTTGCCATTGGCACCGTGGCTATCGTTGCGATAGACGCCGAGGCCATCCTTGGGGGTCCACTTCTTAATGTGATTGGCGGGGATGTCGCTGAAGACGAGCATGCCGCCGTTCCAATCGAGCCAGGTGGGTCCTTCCAGAAAGCGGAAGTCGCCAGCGAGTTTCTCGAGCTTGGCGTCGGAGGGGACGATCTTGCGGAACTCGGCTTCGTTGCGGATGTCGAAGGTGTCGGCATAGGCGTGGAGGGCGAGCAGCGAGAGCAAGGTGAGTCCAAACGCGATTGATTTGCGAGTCATAGCGGCCTCACTGAGATAGGAGCCAACGAGCACATCCACAAGCCCAGAGAATACCCGCGAGGAAAGCAGTCTGTCCAGCTTTTGCCAGACCTGAAGGATCTCGCAAAACGTGCCGGTTGTCGGAGAAAACCCAGGGAACGAGTTCCCTGGGCGTTGTTGCGTTAGAGGTCATCAGGCTTCGAGCCAGGCGGCCAAGAGATCGATAGCGCTTTGCAGATCGCGTTTATGGATACATTCGGTGACCGTATGGATGTAGCGAGTGGGAACGGAGAGGGTCATGGCACGATAGCCGCCACGGGCACGCTGCATGGGGCCGGCGTCGGTCCCGCCGCGGGGAAGAATGCTGAGCTGGAACGGGATCTCGTGCTTCTTGGCGACGGCTTCGAATTCATTGATTAACGCGCGGTCGCTAATGGTGTTGGAGTCCATGATGGTCAAGGCGACGCCATCGCCCTGCTTGGTGACGCGTTCGTCCTCAGGGACGCCAGGGATATCGACGCAGAGGGTGGTATCGATGGCGATCGCCAGATCGGGCTCGGCGGTGAATGCGGCTGGACCGGCACCACGGCAGCCGACTTCTTCCTGAACCGTGGCGGCGAGCACGATATCGTACTTGGGTTTCTTGACCTTTCGCAGGGCTTCAATGGCGACGAACGCGGCGACGCGGTTGTCGAGGCACTTGCCGCTGACGCACTGGCCGATTTCGGAGAACTCCTGCACGAGCGTGACGGGGTCGCCGATGCGGACCTTCTGCTTCACTTCGTCGGGCGGGAGGCAAAGATCGATGTAGAACTCGGCAATCTCGGGGACTTTCTTCTTGTCTTCCTCTTTGGCGATGTGGATGGGGCGGCCGGCGGGATTCAGGAGGCCGATCAAGTCCTCGCCGCTGCTGGTCTGGACCATGACCCGGCGGGCGAGGAGATTGCGGGTATCGAAGCCGCCGGCGTTTTGAATGCGGATGAAGCCTTTGTCATCGATGTGGCGAACGTAGAAGCCGATTTCATCGATGTGGCAGGCCAGCAGGACTCGGGGGGCTTGCTTCCTGGCTTTTTTGACGGCCACCAAGCTGCCCATGGGATCCACATCGATCGTATCGACCAGGCCTTTCAGCTCACGCTGGAGCAGTTGACGAACACGCTCCTCACGACCCGGCACACCAGCGACTTCGGATAATGATTTCAGGAATGATATGTTCACAGGTTCCTCGCAATGGATCAGATAAAACTATTCAAGGTGGAAAGAGGCCGATTGTCAATCGAATACGCCTGTAGAACGTACATGGCCTCTGCGAGTTCGGCTCAATATCCCAGATTGCTGAAGATCTGTCTCCCCGGTATTCTTGAAGGCGGTTTCAGAGCCAAAACGGGAATGGAATTCCCCACGGCGATGTCGCGGGCCCTTAAGGTTCTGAAACGACCCTTAGAGCTTGGATCGGGCGTATGGTGTATCAGTCCCGCCGCATTAAAGGCACTGTCGAACTTCTGGGGATGCTGGCTTAGGCTGCCATCAGCCACCTGCGGCGGGCAACCGGAGATGACATGATCAAGCTGTTTCTCGCGGCCTTGCGCGGGCATAGAGATTGTGCACTTCGGGAGTTGGCGATCGCATCTCGGCCTGTCGCGCAGGTCGGCATCGAGCGGTTGGAGTCACGGAGGCTTCTCTCCCTGGCGGCAGTGGTCCCAGCGCAGGCAAATCTCGGCCTGGAGAGTGCCCAGATCGTCGCGGCGGCGGAGCGGATTGCAGTTGCTGTTTCATTGGCGACGTCGACCAGTTCGGCGGCGTACGGTCAGGCCATCACGTTTACGGCCACGGTGTCTTGCAGCGGGGGCACGCCAACGGGGGCCGTCTCGTTCTGGGAGGGACAAACAAAGATTGGATCCTCTCAACTCGATGCCAGCGGGAAGGCTTTGCTGACGATGTCATCGCTGAGCGTCGGCGCTCACAATGTCAGCGCATTCTACGAAGGCGATGCCACCTTCGCGCCGGGGACTTCCCGCCGGCTGGTACAGAACGTGACACGGGCATCCACGAGGATCGTTCTCAAGCGGACGCTTCGGCGGGCCGATTTGGGGCAGCCAGTCAGTCTCACGGTCCTTGCATACTCCCAAGCCCCGAGCACGGCCACGCCAACGGGTTGGGTCATGCTTTATGATGGCAAGAAGAAGCTGCATCGTGTGGCGATGACCGATGGACAAGGCACGATCGTCATCTCGGATCTTGGGGCCGGAGAACACCGTCTGACGGCGTACTATCCCGGCAGCGACAGCTTTGCGGCAAGCACGTCGTCGGCGGTGGCCGTGTATATCGTTGCGCCGCCGACTACGACGGTTATCACCACATCGACCAGCAGCATTCCCCTGGGCCAATCCACCACGTTCACCGCAACCATCTCGTGCCCCTCATCCAGCAGAATCGCTCTGACGGGGTTGGTTACATTCAAGGATGGACCCCAGATTCTTGGATACAGCCGGATCGAAGGCTCCGAAGCCTCATTTACCGCCAGTTCGCTCCTTGAAGGCCAACACAAGATCACTGCAGTCTACAATGGGGATACGCGGCACTTGGCCAGCACGTCGGACCCGGTTTTCCAAACGGTGACCCGTGCGACGGTTGTCGATTGGATGGCTTTGTATACCTCCCGGGCGAGGAAGCAGATCGGTGGGGCCGATGCGATCCATCGGACGATCGTGCAGTCGGTGCGGGACATGAACCAGGCATTGGTCAACAGCGAAGTTCCCGTAACGATCCGGCTCGTGTACGAGGGGCTGATCAAATATGACGAAGCGGACAGCTACAATACCGATCTGGATCGCCTGTCTTTGCCCGATGACGGGTATTTGGACTCCGCCCAATCCCTTCGCGACCAGTATGGTGCCGATCTCGTGACGCTTTTTGAGGGGGATGGGGACATGGGGGGGCTGGCGTACCAAATGCAGGATCCGAGGGACAGGGACAATGCCGAACTGGGTTTCTCGATTGTGCGTATCCAACAGGCGGCCGCGCCGTTCTACACGCTGGCCCATGAGTTGGGGCACAACTTCGGTGCAGCACATGATGTGGAGAATTCCGACGGGCCTGGTGTTTTTTCCGACTCCTACGGGTATCGCTTCAGAGCCCAGGGGACGGAATATCACGATATCATGAGCTACGACCCGGGCATTACGATCCCCTACTACTCAAATCCCTACATCACTTACAAGGGCGAGCCTATCGGAGTCGTTGGTTTGACAAATGTGGCCAGGACCATCACTCAGACGGCGCCGGTCTTGGCAAGCTATCGTTCGCAGGTCGTCAAGGGCACCACGCCGACGCAGGTCGAGCTCGCCGCATCAGCGAGTCTTTCGTCGCCGGGCCAGAGTGTTCTCTTCAGCGTAGCGGTCACGGCCCGCGAACCGGGAGCGGGCCTGCCCATGGGAAAGGTCACCTTCAAGGACGGCAACAAGGTTCTGGGCACCGCGAAAGTCAATTCCGGAGTGGCGACATGGTCAACCACCAAGCTGCCTGCGGGGCTGCACACGATCACGGCGGTTTACCTGGGAGACAACAACTTCGCGGCCAGCAGTTCGTTGGCGGTGTCATATCGGGTTCGAAATACGTAGCGGGTGATCAAGACGCGGAGCGCAGGCAACCCAGTGACACACCGAACCCTGCGTGTGGGTAGGCAACAGCTTAAGGTAATGAATGCAAGTGAGAGGGATTCACCTAAACAGGAGCTCATCACTCACAAAGAGGTTGGTTATCGGTGAATCAGGAGGACAGGCAACAGGGGTGGGATCTGTCGATTACGCGGTGGGTTCCGACGGCGCTGTGGGCGGGTCATGGATCATAGTTGAGCCTCCCGCTGCTGCGGCGGCAGTCGCCGGGGCCATCCGGGACGAAGAGACGCCATTCTGACGAAGGGCAATGGAAATCAGAAACCGTCCGACGCCGGTATCGAACGGAATTGTGATGATGGGTCTGCCCGTGGGGTACACCACATCCTGTGTAGGCAGCAGAGTGGGCACCGTAAGCTTCGTTTGTCCACCTGGCAGATCCTTCTTGGCATTACCGGCAATCATGTTGATGATTTCTGCCAACGCATCGTAGGAATCGGCATTGAGCTGGGTGAAGGTTGCCTTAGCCAACCCCGATGCCAGCGCCAGGGCCACGGTCTCCGACAGACTCAACACGACCAGACCGACCGCCGAACCAGACATGCCGATGGCCGCGGATATGGGATACATCGTGTCCACTTTCGTTTCGCGAGGCAGCAGATAAGGCCGCCCGAACACGAGAGGGACCTGGATCATGGTATCAAAGACGTTCCGCGTGGCACAGATGAACGGATTGATAAAGGCGACATCCATACCAATACCCAGACCGCTATCCCGACCACGCGACCACGTGCGTAACGCCGCAGGCGGTCAGACCAAGGATCTCCACCCAACGCCGCGTCGATACATACCGGCTGCGCCCACGACATCGGCGAAGCAGATCAGGGCGTGTATCCAGGCGCGGCAGCCGGCCGCTATTCAGACTCCATACGTCCGCTACGACATCAGCCGCGGTTAACGCGGTTACGCAGCCGCTTTGAGCTTCGCAAGGGTCTGATTCACGCGTTCCAGCAGCGCCTCGGGCGTAAACGGCTTGACGACGTAGTTGTTGACGCCGGCCTTGATGGCATCGATCACCCGGGTCTTTTCGGCTTCGGTGGTAACCATGATCAAGGGCGTCTTCTTGTCCTTCTCACGGATTTTCTGGACAAGCGTGTGCCCGTCCATGTTCGGCATGTTCCAATCGACCAGGACAAGATCGAAGCCAGTCGGCGTTGCCGCGATCACGCTGAGCGCTTCCACGCCGTCGCCGGCTTCGGAGAACTCAACCGGGCCCAGGGCACCAAGCACCTTCTTCTGGATATTGCGCATTGTGCGCGAATCGTCGACCAAAAGGACTTTCATAGGCGATTCTCCTTAGGCTCATTGCCCGGCCGGGGCCTTGACCTGCTTGACGCTGACTTCGACTGCGAAGTCGCCAACGCCGGTCTTGCAGGGGATGACCACGCAGGGCACATCGCTGAGGCGTGCGATGCTATGCCCCGATCCGATCACGACGCTGGGAACGGTAATCGAGGCCAGCGCCCCCAGGTGCTTCTTGGCACTGCCGGCGATCATGTTCGCCAGTTCGCCAATCGCATCGGCAAAATCCGGGCTGGCGGGATCGATGGGCGAGCCGGCAAATGCGGTTGCCAGCTTCTCGGCAGCGGTCATCTGGAAGCTGACCACCACCGATCCCACCACATCGCCAGAGAACCCGATAATGCTGGAGACATCGTACGTGGGTGCGGGCGCCGTTTTGACATGAGGGCGTTCCACGGTGGTCGGCACCCCCACCATCGTCGAGAACACCCCTCGGATGGCATCGACGAAGGGCACAATCAGTTTAGGGTTGATTGTTGTCGTTGGAGCCTGTTGCGTTTCTGTCATAGTTCCTCACAAATGAACTGGCGCGGCACCATGCTGCGCCAGAGAGATCATGGTTGCCGCGACTTCCCGCAGCGGCACGACCTTTTCAGCTGCACCACATTTGATCGCTTCCGCCGGCATACCAAAGACGACACACGATTGCTCGTCCTGGGCGATCGTGCGAGCCCCGGCCCGGCGCATATTCAGCAGTCCCTGAGCACCATCCGCGCCCATGCCGGTCAGAATGGCACCAACGGCATTGGGACCGGCGTACTTGGCCACCGAGTTGAAGAGCACTTCCACGCTGGGGATCTGATGGAAGACTTCCGGCCCGTCCTTGACGGTAACGTAGTAGCGGGCACCGGAGCGTTGCAGGAGCATATGCCGGCCACCCGGCGCGATAAGCACGCGGCCCGGGATGACGGTATCCCCATTCATAGCTTCGCTGACGTGGACCTGGCAGAGCGAATCCAACCGCCTAGCAAAAGACGCCGTGAACTGCGCGGGCATGTGTTGAACGACCACGGTGCCTGGTGCGTCAGC
>JBLNDH010000022.1:0-11744 GCA_050261455.1 Bacillota bacterium | reverse complement strand
CTATGCCTTCCCCCGGCAAGGTTTGCCCAGGACACACCCGTGGCGCTCTGTCCCGAAGGCTAATGGCCCGCCTTCTTCAAATACTCCTCGCTGGACAGGAGCTTGTTCATCTCATCGGGATTGCTGATTTGGACCTTGATCATCCAGCCGGCGCTGTATGGGTCCTTGTTGACCAGGCCAGGATTCTCCGCGAGGTCCTCATTGACAGCGATCACCGTTCCCGAGACACCCGCCATCAGATCGGCGGTGGCTTTGACGGATTCGATCTCGCCGAACGATTTCCCCGCCTGGATGGTATCTCCAACGGCCGGAAGGTCCACGAAGGTGATGTCGGTCAGTTCATCGGCTGCCAACTGCGTGATGCCAATCGTAACGGTATCACCCTGTTGCAGATGCCACTCGTGCGTTTCTAGATATTTGCGGTCGTTGGGGACGGACATACTCATTTCACTCTATAGCGATTTGCGGCTACCCATGCGGCATCGCAAACCGGCACCTAAAAAAGTCTATTTGCTCGTTCGCTTATAGAACGGCAGCTTCACAATTTTCGCAGGAATCGCGACGCCACGCAAATCCGCTGCGAGGACAGTTCCCTCCCCAGCGTGAGTGGCATCGACATAGGCCATGGCAATGGACTTCTGAAGTGTGGGCGAGAACGTCCCACTTGTCACCTCGCCGACGAGCGTCTGATTCGCGAGGATCGGCGTATGCTGACGGGCAATCCGCTTGCCTTCCAGTTCCAGGCCAACGAGTTTCCGTTTCGGCCCATGCTGCTTGATCGATCGCAGGACCTCCACGCCAATAAACTCCTTGGTTAGATCGACTGCCCAACCGAGTCCGGCTGACAGCGGATCCACGGCGTCCGTCAACTCGTGGCCATAAAGCGGCATTCCCGCTTCCATGCGGAGCGTATCTCTGGCGCCAAGCCCTGCGGGTTTAACAACCGCGTCCGGTTGCCCCATGTGGTCGGCCAGCAAGGGAATCAGGTTGCTGGCCAGCTTGGTGGGCATAATGATCTCCACGCCATCCTCACCGGTGTACCCTGAGCGGAACACCATGAGTTTCGCCAGCATCAGGTCGGCACTCTCAAAGTGATACCGACCCAGCGAACGAAGATCGATGGGAAGCTCCGGTGCCAGGTGATCGATCACCTTCGGCCCCTGGATGGCGACCATGGCCGTCGCCTCGGTGTGATCCGCCAGTTCGAAATCAAATCCCTCGCCATTTCGGATTTCGGCGAAATAATTGACCAGTTTGTCGCGGTTGCTGGCATTGCAGACGACCAGCCAATGACCGGCATGCTCTCGTGAGACGATTACATCATCAAGCACGCCACCCGCTTCGTTGCAGACCAATGAATACCGCGACTGGCCAACAACCTGATCTGCAATGTTGCGTGTCAGGACCCGAGCGAGAAACCGTTGTGCGTCAGGTCCCATAAACCAGAGGCGGCCCATGTGCGAGACGTCGAAGATCGATCCCGATCGACGCGTCTGCTCGTGCTCGTCCACAATCGAACGATAGAGAATCGGCATCTCCCAGCCGCCAAAATCGACGAACTTGGCTCCGGCCGAGACGTGAAAGTCGTAAAAGGGCGTACGCTTGAGCATGTGGCGCGAAAAGTATCCCCCACAGCCTCCGACGTCAAGAAAAATGCCGCTAAGCCCTCCGATCCCCGTTTCCCAACGACCCAGCGGGCCCCGTTTCCCCTGTTCCCGCTTTCCTGATTCCTCCTACCCAATCCGCACCAACGCATGCTATATCGGGTACTCATCCCGTAAGGTAGGAGATCCTCCTATTGTTCAGGTGGGTTTACGATGAAAGCGACCAATCCCGCGACCGGTGAAGTGATTCGAGATTACCCCGAACACAGCCCCACTCAAATCAAAGCGGCGCTGCAGCAGGCGGAGTCAGCCTTCGACAACTGGCGAAGACGACCATTTGCCCAGCGGGGCTCGTTGATGAGCAAGGTGGCCCAGGTCCTCCGCGCTCGCCTCAATGAGTTCGCCTCGCTGATGACTCAGGAAATGGGTAAACCGATCGCCGCCGCCGAGGCCGAAGTCGAAAAATGTGCCGTCGCCTGCGACTACTTCGCCGAAAATGCCGAGCGGCTGCTGGCGACCACCGACATCCCGTCCGATGCCACTCACAGCTATGTACGCTTCGATCCGTTGGGGCCGGTCCTCGCTATCATGCCCTGGAATTTCCCCTTCTGGCAGGTCTTCCGCTTTGCCGCCCCCGGACTGATGGCCGGAAACGTCGCCTTGCTCAAACACGCCTCCAATGTCCCCGGCTGCGCCTTGGCTATCGAGCGGGTATTTCGCGAGGCTGGCTTCCCCGATGGCGCATTTATTACGCTGCTCATCTCCGGCCATCAGGCTGAACAATTGATCGGCAACCCGACTGTTCGCGCTACCACACTGACCGGCAGCGGATTGGCTGGGATGAGCGTTGGCGCGGCGGCGGGCAAGTCGCTGAAGAAAAGCGTTCTGGAACTGGGCGGATCGGATCCGTTCATCGTGCTGAAAGACGTCGATATCGATGCGGTAGCGGCGGCCGCGGCGGATGCCCGCTGCATCAACGCCGGCCAGAGTTGCATCGCCGCCAAGCGGTTCATCGTCGAAGAATCGATTGCGCCCCGGTTCGAAGCGGCACTGGCTGAGCGGATGAAGCAAATGCGCGTGGGCGATCCGACCGACCGCAACACCGAAGTTGGCCCGCTGGCGCGGGAAGACCTGCTGGATGTACTGCACAACCAGGTGCAACGGACCATTTCGCAAGGGGCAACACTCCTGGTAGGGGGCAGACGCCTTGATCGCAAAGGCTATTACTATGAGCCGACCGTTCTGACCGACGTACGCCCGGGAATGGCCGCATTCGATGAGGAGACATTCGGACCCATCGCGGCGGTGACGCGAACACGCGGACCCGACCAAGCTGTCACGCTGGCCAACCGTTCTCGATATGGCTTGGGCGCGAGCATCTGGACCAACGATATTCTCCTCGCCGAGCGCATGGCCGCCCAGATCGAGGCCGGATCCGTCTTTGTGAACGGGGCGGTCAAGTCCGATCCGCGACTGCCCTTCGGAGGCGTCAAGGAAAGCGGCTACGGGCGTGAACTATCCGAAGTCGGAATTCGCGAATTCGTCAACATCAAGACCGTCTGGATAAAGCGCGACGCCCAAGGAACCAAGCAGTCCGCCGATCGCAGCGAATAACCCCGTTTACTGATCTTCACGATGAGCGTAACGGAGCAAGCTCATCTTGTAGGATCCGCTTCAGCGGACCGGTTGTTCTCAGCACTCAGCACTCAGCACTTGAGATGCCCCGTCCGGCGCTGACGGCGCGAAGGTCAGTAGCCGCGGCCCGCAGGGCCGGGAGCTCGCCCGTTTCCGGGTGACTGGACTCACTCGCACGTCGCATTGCCTTCAGGAGCATTGTTATCAGGCGTAATCTCTTGAGGTGCGTCCTTTGGGGTTTCTCGATATTCCGAGGCACCTCGCTCCAAGCCTTCATGCTGGCGTTCCTTACACTTGTGTCGTTAAGGACTCTCAGGAAATGGTCGATGAGTGCAGATGGTCGGGAGGGCTCGGGTGATCCCAGGCCAGTGGTTCTTTTTGCAGTAGTGAGGAGTTGCATGCCGACCAAAAAAATCCTCGTTGCCGACGACGAGTCGTACATGACATACATTCTGTCATTCAAGCTGCGACAGGTGGGCATCGATGTGGTAACGGCAAGTGATGGCGAAGAGGCGTATGCCCTGGCGTGTGCCCAGCGGCCGGACCTGGTCGTTGCGGATTTTCAGATGCCGCGGATGAGCGGCGTCGAAATGGCCGCCAAGCTTCGCCAGACGCCCGAGACTTCTCAAATCCCGGTCATCATGGTTACCGCCCGGGGCCACCGGCTCGACGAGGTCGAACTGGCCAAGACCAACATTCGCCACGTACTGTCCAAACCGTTCAGTGCCAGAGAACTCTTGTCTTGGATTGAAAAGGTCCTCGGACCGCTTGAGGACGCGATGGGGGGCTGCAAGCTGGATGCCGCATGAGAGGCAATCGATCATGATACCGGGTGCGACACCTCTGAAACTGAGCCCTACGCTGATGACGCTGCGCCAACGGTGCAGTGTACTTGGCATGCCCCTGTGGCTGTGCGATGCGGATGGAAACATTATCAGCCAACCCGATGAACCAGCGAGCCTCCAACCGTGGCTGCGGTCCCAAGCCATGCGCGATCGCCTGGAATGCGCGGCTCGGTCTTGTGCGCAGCTTGAGGAACCCCAAATCCATGAGCTCTTCCCCGGCTGCTGGTTGATTCCACTTCTCGAGAAGCAAGGCATTCGCCGCACGGGGCTCATTACGTTGATTGGCTTCGGCCAGGAAATGGTCACGACCCCGGACTTTCAGGAAATCTGCGTATCCGCAGGAATGCAACCGGACAGTGTTCATGCCGCGCTCCAGCCATTCTTGCGGCGAAACCGATCCGATATCGATCAGCTGGCCACCGTGCTGCGCTGGACCTACGAGGATCTCGCCCGGACTTCCCGCGATCGCCTGGCCCTGGAGGAGTTCAGCGACAAGCTGGTCCAGTCCTATGAGGAGACAAACCTCCTGTTTAATCTGGCAGGCCTTTTTAATAGCACGAACGACCCGGTCCAGCTTGTGCAGGCGGTCTGCGATCAGGTGCACGAGGTGCTGCCGTTTGAGTGGCTGGCGATTCGCTTCGGCCCCAAGAGTACGGAGGTCCCAGACCTCGCTGGACGCCTGCTGTCGGCGGGCAATGTCCCCGACGGGCCAGAACAGCTCCTGCAGACCACTTCCGATCTGATTGCGCAGGGGAGTCCCGACCATTGGCCGCAGATCATGGAGGTCGCTAGCCATGCGTTCGCGGCTCGGGTGAAGTCCCCCGTGCTCAGCGAGCCGATAACCCACGACGGCCGCGTTGTTGGATTGATCATCAGTGGCAATAAGAAAGGCCTCGACTCCGATATCTGCGACGTGGAGATTCAGTTCTTCCGCGCTGCCGCGAATTACCTGGGGGTGCTCCATGAAAACCTGGCTCGTTTTGCCGAACAGCAATCCCTCTTCACTGGATTGCTCCAGGCCCTGACGGCCTCCATCGATGCGAAGGATCGATACACCTGTGGCCATTCGGAACGCGTCGGACTCCTTGCGGCGAACATGGCCGCATTGCTCAACCTGAAGAAAGAGCAGATCGAACAGTACCGCATCGCCGGCCTGCTCCACGATGTCGGCAAGATCGGCATTCCCGAAGTCGTGCTCTGCAAGTCCGGACGCCTTAACGAAGAGGAGTACAAACAGATCAAGCAGCATCCGGAAATCGGGTACAGGATCCTTCTGGATGTCCCCTCCCTGACGCACGTCATTGAGGGCGTCCTTCACCACCACGAACGCTGGGATGGCCATGGTTATCCCGATGGCCTGGCCGCCGGCAGAATCCCGCTGGTTTCGCGAGTCCTGGCTTTGGCGGATGCGTTTGACGCCATGAGCTCGACCCGTTCCTACCGGCCCGCCATGCCGCGTTCGGCCGTGCTCGCCGAAATCCGCCGTTGCTCTGGCATCCAGTTCGATCCGGCTCTCGTCCCGCTCTTCTTAAGCCTTGACCTCAGCAAGTTCGATCAGATGCTCGAGCGTCACCAGAAACTGAGCGCCATCGCCGCCTGATACGCCACCCCGGCTTGGTTTCCCCCTTCCTCTCCTCAAGCCTCAAGCTTCTCCGCCTTGTATCCTCGACGCCATACAAGCCCAGGAATTCATCCCTGGATTCTTCTGTGATAAGCCTCTTCCTGACCGGGTTACATTCACTGCACCCGCTGCTTCCAACTTCCCACCAGGGGAATCATCGGGACACTCGTCGTGTAGTAGGGCGGTGGCTGGGTGTAGATCTCCGGCTTGTACACGATCGTGGCATTTGCACTGAAGTCCGCGGCATCGGTGCTCGCAGTCGATTCTGCGATGATTGCTCCACGGACAATGGCATCCTGTGTCACCTGTACGGTGCCCGTTGCATGCACAAGCCCGCGAATCTCGGTGGGGTATGAATCCCAGATATCGTTGTCGCTCACACCGTTGTAAGGGGCACCGGGCGGATTGAAGTTCGCGAAAAGGGCCGTCTCCGACAGGGATGTGCCGCTGTCGTACTGCAGCACGACATTACCATTCACAATCAGCGCCGGGTAACCGGCCCGTGCTGGTTCCAGGAAGACTTGGCTGCCCAAAGTGACCTTCTTGCCTGGACAGATCACCACCAGCGTCCCGTGGATCCTGCTTTCCGTGATGAAAAGATCGCTGCTGGTGCGGATTACATACACCCCGTCCGGATGCGTTTTGCCGTAAGGCGTATATCCAGGGGCCAGCACCCTCTCATGGATGGTGCTGCCTGGCGCGATCTCTACGCCCATGCTCGCGTAACGCTCTACAATCCCCGGGTCTGGCCCGGGCTTGGCTGCCACGCCCGACGTGAAAGATCCCTTCACAATGCCGGTGGCAGTGACAGTCCCTGTCTCTACATTGGCGTCAATCGTACCATCGTTACGCAGACTGCCGTTGGCCGATACCGTGGCCCCGGTCGCCTTCAGCAGATCGCCGGAATGGATATGCAGCTGTCCCCCCGTATGAACCGCATACTTGAGGATGTCTAGGGGAACCGGATTGGCCACGAGCTGGACTTCCACGCTGTGCCGTGCCGAACCCTTTATTCCGGTCGCCACCATGACGATGGGGTCGTGAGGCTGATTCGCCAAGTTCCCATCGACGGGATCCGTGACTTCCAGCGTGACGCTGCCTCCCCCAATGGGCATGTTCGATACCCAGGTGCCGTATGGGCGATTTATACGCCAATTCGGATCCTGAGCGATCCATAGCCGTCCCAGCTCTATTCCCGACATCGCATACAAGCGTGCCTCGGCGGCATCGCTGGCAAGATTCATCTGTCTTGTCTGAGCTCGGACCACCGCCAAGGCCCCCATGCTGATCGTGGCCGCCAGCAATGCTGTCGCGACGATCGCCACGTACGCCGTACCGGCTCGCGATCGGCATGCGCGGCGGCCGGCCGGGTCCCAACTCCTGGCCGCCAGATCGCGGGCGGTAGGTTCTATCCGCTGCCTCATATGCTCCACCCATCTGCTAAAGCCCACGACGCTGTCGTGCGGAGCTCTACGACTCTATCCTCCACGGGTTGTCCGAGCCTGCCAATCGCGGCGAAGGACAACCGACAAAGGGCCACGGACCAACCCCTAGGGCGCCTTGGTTCGAATTGCCACACGCGTTGCCACCACGATTCCATTGTGCTTTACCGTGACCTGGATTCGTTTGGCGCCCGTCTCGCTGCTCAACACATCGTTGGCGTTATTCGGGTTGATCCAGACCACGTTGACGGTCCGTGTCCAGCCGGCCAGCTCATTGAGCGCGGTTCCCGATCGATCCTGAGGCGGCGATTCCGTCCAGTTCTTGTAGTCATCCACGTCGTCGTAATTGATCTTATTCGTGGATAGCTCATCCGCGTCCAGACCCATTGACATGCACCCGTCCGGCTCTTCATAGGCCAGCGACAGAATCTCCGCCATTAGGCCATCGGCCAGAAAACGCGCGGTTGCACGCTCGCCCGTATGATACTGGGCCAAACCCGATGCGCCGGCGGCATTGAGCGCAGCCACAACCAGAAACGCAATAATGGCCGATGCCATGACCGCCTCGGCCATCGTGAATCCGCGTCTCACGCCACCGATCGGTTTGTCCGGATTCCTGATCATGGCCCGGCCACCTCCGGTTCGTTCAAAACGCGGACCGAGGTCGTGATCCGCGATTGATCGGCGGCTCCCGCCTGCAGACTGCATCGCACATTCGTCAGGAAATACTGGTAGGTCGTCGGCCCCGCTGTCGAAACGGTGCCATAGACGGTAAACGGAATGTCAAATGCCGCTTGGGGTGCCCATGTGGATCCGCCATTAGTCGTCAAAACCATATAGGTGCTCGGAGTGGTGGTGCTTGCCATCTGATACTGGATGTCGCACGAGTCCGCATCACTCTGCCACTGCATCACCAGGCATAGACCGACCCCGGGCGTCAAGCCGCTTAGCTTGGTAAAGCTGATCGTCTGCCACCCATAGATCAGTCCCAGCCCCATTTCGGACATGACTGCCCTGTCAAGAACCGTATTCGTGGGCAGTCCACCAGAGGTCGTGCGAACCTGAATCTCGGTAGCGCCAAGGGCGGTGCCGTGCATCCGGGCCTTGAACGAAACACGCGTAATTCGCCACGAGCTGGCCCCGGAAGGCAAGTTCGGCTTGAAGTACTGCCCGACCCACTGCGAGCTGTTGATCCGCTGGTCGGCCAGGATGGGGCTCGAAGCAACATGCTTGCTGAGCTCCTGTTCGGTGTTTTCGGTAACAGTGGGGGCCTGTCCCACGACTCGCTTGTCGTATGCCAGTTGGAAAGCCTGTGCATGCTCAATGAGCGTGGTCGCAGTGCCGTTGTAGTTGCGCACCAAAGGTCCCCCGGCCGTGCCCGACCACGAATACCGAATGGTCTCCGCAGCCCCATCGTTGTTTCGATCGGGAATGACGACTTCGACTTCGTTTGCCGACATCTGGTTGAATGATGTGGCGTAAGTCAGGTCCGCGGCGATCTGGTCCATAGCACGTCCTGCCAAATTCGCGGCGGCGGGGGGACTCGATGGATTCGGAATCCCTCTGGCTGCAATCAGAATCACGGAGTGCATCGCCAGCATGAGCACGGCCAGAATCCCCACACTCACCAGCATCTCCACGAGCGTGTATCCGTGGCCAGAGCGTCCGGCAGCAGAGACGTAGGGCTTTCGATTCATTGGAAAACCGCTGTTCCTGTCGATGCGTCCACCGTAACGGTACGCACCTTGTTCCCGACGCTGATCACGACGCTGCCCCCGCTGTTCGGAATGCCAAAACCATTGAACGACACACTTGCCGAATGGTTGAAGTCCGCCGACTCCAGCTTCACGCGATACGGCGCGCCCCCCAGGCGAACCGTGTACCCGCCTTGCAGCCGCGCTAGACCGGGGTCCGACGGCAGGTCGTAGCTGTTCGAACCGACGTTGAACGTAATGGTCTTCGTGCTGCTGGTGGCCTTTGCATGGGCCTGTACCAACGCCAGATCTGCGGCGATACGCTGAGCCGCCGCCGCCGCTCGATAGGTGTGCAGCGCATTGGCATAGCGGGGAACTGCAATCCCCGCCACGATGCCGATGATCGTCACGACCAGCACCACCTCCACGAGCGTGAAACCCGCCGGCCGCTTGACGCCGCAGCGTCCCCGCTGGGCCCTCGCTGACAAACCGCGTGGATCAGGTCGTTTGAGCAATGATTGCGTCATAGCACGGGATGCCATACAGGCCGCTCGCGGGTTACTTCGCAGCAACCCGCGAGCGGCCATTTCTCGACCACCCGGATCATCCTCGATCTAGGTTGACCTCATCACGAACAAATCGTGGCTTGGTCTGCCGGTGTGATGCCACCTGCTAGTAGCTGTTGTACTTCACGCTGTTCCGGTCCACTTCCGTATCAGGAACATTCGCCTTGATCTCGCCAGTCGTGGCGTTGTAATGCCAGCCCGCGTTCTTCGTCGTCCCTGGGACTCCGGCCGTGGCGTCGGCGACCGTCGTCTTGCCCTTGTAATCGTTCCCGCCCACCGGCAATGGCGGAACCTTCCGCAGGTACGGGCCGTACACGTAGTCCCCGGTCTTGGTCTCGCTGGTGTTGCCCTTTGCATCCGTGAACAACGTGAGCTGTTTCTCGAACGTGTCGGTGGCATCGATCTTCGGGAAATCGCCGTTGTGTTCCGTGCCGTATAACTCGATGGCATTCCGCAAGACCGCGAGGTTTCCCGACAACGCTGCATCCGCAGCATTGCCTGAGCCTCGGCTGATCCGCGGAATGGCGATCGCAGAGATAATCCCGATGATCAGCACGACGATCACCAGTTCGATCAAACTGAAGCCACGATGACTGCGCGTTTCTGGCATTTTCGCTCCTCTCTGGTTCCAGGAAATATCCGGTGCAGGGTCGTTACCCCGCACCTATCCCATCGTCTCGGGCCGGCGGCGACTTGAGATCGACTTCCGATTCATGGCTTGGCTGCCCCGCCCGATTGGCCCGAAGTCTCCGGGATCCTCAGCACAACCTGGCCCGCTTCAGATTCGAATACGGCCACCTGCTGCGTGACCGTCATAAGCTTGAAACCGTCCAGGGATTGCCCCACGAGCAGAGTCTTTCCGTCAACGATCGCCTTGCCTTGCCGATTGGCGACCATGACTCCCGTAAGGGAGTGCTCCTGCTTGAAACGATCCACCGGATCCGGCGTGTTCACGGGCGTCTTCTCCGCAACCTGCGCCGATCGGTCCAGCGCTGCGGGCGTCTGGAACACATCTCGGATGCTCGTGATGTCCTTGCTGTGCACCCGATGGTAACTGCGAAGCTGTTCCGCCACCGGGCACGCCGTTGTGTTCGCGTTTGCTGATGAAGGGGGCTGGGTGTTGCCGGATGGACGCGGGATGGTGTACCCTTTGGCCGAAGCTGCCGCGTCCACCGATGCGCCCGCCGCGCTCGACGGGGCGGTTGGAAACAGCACTTGGCTCAGCGCCAGGGCCGAAACCCCTACACCCAGAACCGTCAGGTAGATTGCTCGCTCTCGTGAAAGCTTCATGGCTACCTGCAACAGACAATACATTCGAGCCTGAAGCAATAGAGCAAAGCATTATCGTGTCGTCGAGAGTGCTTCCGGAGCGGTGTACCACGTCAGATCCAGCGAGAACGACGCCGAGTTGGGTGTCGCGCTGGCCTGGGTCGAAAGCTGGATCTTGCTCACGCTGCTGTCGCGAAACCGCTCGCTGATGTGCCGAATGTACTTCGCGCAGTTCCGGTAGCTGCCAAACCCCGACACGCGGACGCCGATCGTCGCATATCGCGCCCCCGAGGTGGTCTTGCCCGGCTCGACCGCATCGATCTGAATCCCGTCCTCAATTGCCAAATCCGTCAGTCGTCCGATCTGCTGGTTGAGCTGACTGGCCGGCTGAAGCTCCAGAGACTCCTGCGCCAGTACCTGTTGATCGGCGGTCAATTGGTTTTTCAGCGACTGTACGGTTCCCCTCAGCTCGGTGGCTTTTCGTTGCTGTGCCGCCAGATCGGCTTGCTGTGCCGTCATGCTCCGCCTGGATCGGACCAGAGGCTGCACTTGCACGGCATACGCAATCAGCGTGACGCCCACGAGAATCGCCAACCCCACAGCATCGATCCTCCAGAATGCCCTGATTCCACGCGAGTCTCCCGCGTTCATCGTGAACTCCGCTTCTCCCCAAGAAGGCACTGCAGCTGAAAGGCGATCGCCTGCCCCCCGAAGAAAGGCTCGCGACGAGTTCGCTGCAGCGTGATGTCCTGGAACAATTCCGTTTGCTGCAGCCGCGTGATCAGCCGCGATACCGACGGCTGTGAAAGGCCGTGGCCTTGCAGATCCAGTCGCCATCGCACCGGTTGCGCCGCTGCCTCCGGTGCGGGTGTCTTGCTCGAACCCTTCCCCGTCGCCGGTGGCGTCGCACTCCCCGTTGACCCATGCAGCGGCTCCAGGGTGATGGTGTTCAGCACCGTATCCTCGCCGATGGCTTGGCTCAACGCCGCCAGCAGAATGCTCCAATCCGGCTGGTTCGTAACCAATCGAATCGTCTGCAGCTTGGCCTTGATCTCCAGCAGTTTCGTC